>JAAYZW010000245.1 GCA_012514645.1 Chloroflexota bacterium | reverse complement strand
GTTGGGTTGCGTCGCCGGTCGACAAATCGTCCAACACGAGCACTGTATGCCCCTGGCTGGCAAGCCGGTTGCTGAGGGCGGCACCGATAAAACCCGCTCCACCTGTAACAAGAAATTTCATAAGATTGAACCTTTAGGAAAAAATTATAGCATGCCTGCAAACATTGTTATTGAAATCGCTCAGGGTGCAGCAATTCTCGATGTGAAGATAAACCGTGATTGCTACAGAGTGGGTTTCACTGATTAAAAAATCCACCTTTTTTCACGTCTTGAACCCACCCCTTCCGTTGTAACAATTTAGGATTGCTGCTCAGCGTGGTAATTATTGAATTCTTCGTGAACTGATGATCAGCAAAACCACCCCGAACAATACCAGCGCCATAACGCCAAATGCCAGCCAACGCGCGTTCGTAGAAAAAACACGCTGAAAGAAACCCGTTTCTGCTGTTGGGGTAGTTTCGGGGGTCTCATCCAAGGTTGTAAACAGCACTAAATCTGCTGTGGCGGTTGGCAGGGGTGTAGGATCAACCGCAGTAGATTCAGGTGTCAGGGTGCCCTGCCCCAGGTCAACTTCGCCACCCCTTACGATTATCAGCTGATCACCAGGGAATACAGGTGAGTCTTCGGTCAGGTTATTTAAGCTGAGCAGATCTTGCAAACTGATCCCATACAAATCAACGATATGGTAAAGGAACTGGTCGGGCAGGACGGTATGCCTGATCTCGCCGTTGAGTCCTGGCGTGGCGGTTTGCATATAGAGATTTTGGTTGAGCGTCGGGATTGGAGTTTCAACCTGCGCCAATGAAACAGCCTGAACCTGCGGAGGTGCTGCCAGGCAGAGCCCAATCAGCAAACCGAGGATGGGGAGTAATCGTGCGGCTTTTTTCAGTCTATTCATGATTTTGTTTCAGAACCAACTATTTTTATTATAGCTTATTCGCTCATGCACGTGCCTCGAAGGGACAAATCCGGGTAGAAAGCTGGAACCAATTAATCCTAAAAACGTCATAACTATGGTTTTGCATAACGCGCAGTGTTTACATTTTAAGAATAAATGACCTTCTTTCCAGGTTATAGTAAACTAAACCGAGTTAGGTTAGAGATGACAAATTTGAATAAGAATGAATCAACAAAACCTGTTGATGTTTTTAGCAAGAAAAGAAAAACCCCACTCCTTCCGCAAATTTTATTTGCGGCTGGAGTAGGATTTGCGCTCGCTGCGCTGGTTGTGACGGGGGTTGTGCTTAAGTTTGAGCGTGATTATGCTGAAAAGGTTTACCCGGGGGTTTCGGTCGCAGGTGTTGACCTTTCGGGGCTGACGATTGGTCAAGCGGTGGTGGAACTTAACGCCAACCTGACTTACGGGCGCTTCGGGCAATTACATTTCAGCAATGGGCAGGATGAGTGGGTCTATACCCCGGAGGCATTGGGTTTTTCGTATGACCCGATTGAAGCTGCCAATGACGCTTTTGCTGTCGGTCGCGGCGACAGCACCGTGCAAAACCTGACCAGGCAAATGGGCGCGCTGAGTGTCGGTATCAACATCACACCAGGCATTGTTTATGACCAGGCAAAAGCCTACAAGATCATCCAGGACCTCGCACGACAGACTGATATTCCCCTGGTTGAACCAAACATACGCCTTGAGAATACAATGGTAAATGTAGTGAAAGGGCAGGCAGGAAGAACGGTCGATGTGTTGGCGACGATGAAAAACCTGGAACCCTACCTTTTGCTCCAAAAAAGCGGTAATGTTTCCATGGTGATCCGCGAGCAAACCCCTGTCAGCGTCAATGTAGAAGAAACCGCAATCCTGGCAGAAAGCATTCTCAGCCAGGCTTTCACCATCAACCCAACCGACCTGTCTGCAGGGAAAGGACCCTGGGTGATCGAACCGGAAGACCTGGCAAATCTGTTGTCGATTGAGCAAAAAAATGATCAGGGAAACCGCGCCTACACACTGACCCTGAATCGCCCGGCATTGAATGCTTATATCAAGAGCATTGCACCAGCATTGCAGGTGGACCCTGTCAACGCACGCATGATCTTCAACGATGACACACGTCAGCTGGAGGTGATTGCCAATGCGATGGTGGGGGCATCGGTGGACATCGATGCAAGTGTTGATGCAATTATCGAGCAAATGCAAAGCGGCGCGCATCAGGCTGACCTGGTGATGCATACGGTCGAGCCGGCAGTTACCGACAGCAGCCAAGCGAGCGAGTTGGGCATTACCGAGCTTGTTTCAGAGACCACATCTTATTTCTACGGTTCTGACACTGCTCGGGTGCAAAACATCAGGGTCGGTGCTGAGAGTTTCCACGGTGTAATGGTGGGACCGGGCGAAGTTTTTTCAATGGCAAAGTATCTGACCAATATCAGTCTCGATAATGGCTATGCTGAAGCACCGATCATCGTTGGAGACCAAACCGTCGACGGTGTTGGTGGTGGCATTTGCCAGGTGAGCACGACTGTTTATCGAAATGCCTTCTATGCCGGCTTTGAAATCGTGGAGCGACACCCGCACGCTTACCGCGTCGGGTATTATGAGCAGCGATCGGATGGATTGATCGACTTCAGCCTGGCAGGCTTCGACGCTACGGTTTATATGCCCTTGGTAGACTTCAAATTCCGCAACGACACACCCTATTGGCTATTGATGGAAACCTATGTTGCCAATAATTCCCTGACCTGGAAGTTTTATTCCACCAGCGATGGGCGCGAGGTGGATTATTGGACCACTGGCATCACCAACGTGATCACCCCGCCTGAACCGATCTATCGCGAAGATCCCACACTGCCCACCGGCACAATTAAGCAGGTTGATTGGGCGGTAAATGGCGCTACGGTCGAAGTATATCGGACGGTGAAAGTGGGAAGTGAGCTGTTGCACCAAGACACGATTCGGACCACTTATGTCGCCTGGCCCGCTGGTTATAATTATGGGCCTGGCACGGATGTTCCCTAAATACTTGGGTTGGTATGGTAAAATTC
Source organism: Chloroflexota bacterium (assembly GCA_012514645.1). Classification (GTDB taxonomy): domain Bacteria; phylum Chloroflexota; class Anaerolineae; order Anaerolineales; family Anaerolineaceae; genus Mesolinea. The sequence goes on along the minus strand of JAAYZW010000245.1, from coordinate 26,199 downwards.
TGGTATTGAAAGAGAAAAACAATAAGAATTGGAGATACTGGTGATCAATCAAGAATTGTTGGATTTGTTACGCTGCCCAATTTGTGTTAAAGACAAAAGCGGTGAGCTCGAGTTTTACCAGCAGAGCTGGCTCATTTGTAAGAATTGTGACCGAAAGTACCCGGTTTGGGAAGAAATTCCAATCATGATGATCGATGAGGGCGACAAATGGCAAGGCACGCCCAAGGACGACCTGCCAATTCCTCCACCCAGACCGAATTAAGGTAGAAACATCAATCAGAAGCCTGGTTTTCAGGCTTTTAACCATTATTTATGACAAGGACAGGAGCGGTAGACGCCGCTCTTTTTTGATCGTTGGTCTCAGGGCGAAAAATGTTGAAAAGCTACTGCGATTACGGCAAGGGTTGCCCTATGTGGGCAGCGAGTTCGGCAAGGGCGCGGGCGACAGTTTCAGAACCTACAACTGCAAGCATCGCCTGTTCCTGGGCTGCCAGAGCAGCGACCGGGTCAGCATCTTCCAGCAGCACAAGCCGGTTCAAAGCTCTTTCGAGGTCCTGATTGGCACTGTATGCCAGCGCGATCATGCCGCGGTATTCGGCAAGCCCCGTTTCACTCAAATTGGCGGGCTGCGCGTCAGCGAATTCGACTGATACGATAAAAATCGAGACAATCAGCCCAATAGCCAGACCAATCAGCAGCCCCGTCAATAAATACCAGTTGCTGTTTTTCTTTGATTCCATCAGTAATCTGCCTGACCATCCAACCATTGCTGGTAGATCTGTGGATCAATCTTGGTGAGCAGGTTTGCTATTAGACCCAGGTCTTCCTGTGTATAGCCAATCACGCGGGCATAAGAAAGGCTGGAGCCAACCAGTGTAAGCGGGTCTTCTTTAGAAATTTTCGCCAGTTGCTCGAGGGCAAGCAAGGTGTCAGGGTTGTTTTGGAATTGTTCTGCTGCCATCAGCACCAGGTCGGTCTGGTAATCAACCCTCAATCGCTCAAGAGGGGCATTTTGCGGGGCTCGCGGCGGCATGACTTGCCAGCCAAAAACCAGCCCCGCGCCAATTCCCAGTGCAATTACCAGGACAAAAAAGAAGACCCGCTTGCTTTTCATCCTACTCTTTTGGCATCATTGGTATCTTGACGCCATGTTCTTTGGCAAACTCAATCGCCTCAGGGTAACCGGCATCGACATGACGAATCACGCCCATGCCCGGGTCGCCAAGCAAAACGCGCTGCAGGCGTTTGGCTGCTTCGGGGGTGCCATCGGCGACGATCACCTGCCCGGCATGCTGGCTGTAACCAATCCCGACACCACCGCCATGGTGGAAACTGACCCATGTGGCGCCGTTGGCGGTGTTGAGCAAGGCATTCAAAAGTGGCCAGTCGCTGACCGCGTCGGTGCCGTCGAGCATCGATTCAGTTTCGCGGTTGGGCGAAGCCACCGAGCCGGCGTCCAGGTGGTCGCGCCCAATCACAATCGGGGCTTTCAGTGTGCCGTCGGCAACCATTTGGTTGAATGCGAGTCCAGCTTTGTCGCGCTCGTCATAGCCCAGCCAGCAAATGCGGGAGGGCAGCCCCTGGAAGGGTACCTGTTCTTTCGCCATTTTCAGCCAGCGGTGCAGGTGCGCATCGTTGGGGAAGAGTTCCATCAGTTTTTCATCAGTACGGTAAATATCTTCGGGGTCGCCCGAAAGTGCCACCCAGCGGAAGGGACCTTTGCCTTCGCAGAAGAGCGGGCGGATGTATGCGGGCACGAAGCCGGGGAAGTTAAAAGCGTTTGTCACGCCCTCGTCAAATGCGCGCTGTCGGATGTTATTGCCATAATCGAAGGTAATCGCGCCTTTCTCCTGGAAACTAAGCATGGCTTCAACGTGTTTTGCCATGGTCTTGATCGAAAGTTCGATGTATTTCTCGGGGTCGCTGTGCCGCAGCTGGTAGGCAGCTGTCAGGCTCATTCCACTGGGGACGTATGAGAGCGGGTCGTGCGCGGAGGTTTGGTCGGTGACGATGTCAGGGATCACGCCGCGTGCGAGTAATTCGCTGTGGATATCGGCGGCGTTACCGATCAAACCGATCGATTTGGGGATCTCGCTCTCGAGCGCTTCTTCCACCTGGGTCATGGCATCTTCCAGATTGTCGGTAACCACATCGACATAGCCGATCTCAAGGCGTTTTTGGGCGCGGTCGGGGTCAACTTCGACGATCAGGGCGACACCTTCGTTCATGGTGACTGCCATCGGTTGGGCACCGCCCATGCCTCCCAAACCGGCAGTGAGAACGAATTTGCCCTTGAGGGAAGACCAGCCCTGCTGCTGAGCCAACGACCCGAAGGTTTCATAGGTGCCCTGCAGGATGCCCTGGGTGCCGATGTAAATCCATGAGCCGGCGGTCATCTGACCGTACATGATCAAACCCTTGGCTGCCAGTTCATCGAAGTGCTCCTGGGTTGCCCAGTGTGGAACCAGGTTGGAATTGGCAATAAGCACGCGGGGGGCGTCTGTGTGGGTACGGAAAATGCCAACCGGTTTGCCCGATTGCACCAACAGGGTTTCGTCTTCTTCCAGGTCGCGCAGTGACTGCAGGATGGCATCGTACGCCTCCCAGGACCGGGCAGCCTGACCGCGCCCACCATAGACGACCAAATGGTCGGGGTCTTCGGCGACAACCGGGTCGAGGTTATTTTGGATCATGCGGTAAGCGGCTTCGATCAGCCAGTTTTTGCAATTAAGGTGAGTGCCTGTTGGGGCATGTATTTCTCTGGGACCGGACATAGGGTGAAGCCTCCTGGTGGGTAAAATTATCTTGTTGAGGATATTATAACAAAGGACAATTTTCGTATTGTTGCTTTTCTGGTCAGCAATTCTCGATATGAAAAATCTTTTTATTGTGTGTGAATGAAAGCGCAGTGTAGGGGGCGGTTGCCACAACCTCAAAACAATGGCAAGATAAGGTTTTGGAACAGGCAGGCCAGTTCCCTACTCGCGATGACAAGAATTTAGATTGCTTCGCTGCGCTCGCAATGACAGCGGCTCGGTAGGGAAGGGGCTTGTGTCAAGCCATGATCGTTTACACTTTGTTTGAGGTGATTGTTTACACTTTTTATCCATCAAACACATCCCCTACAAGACTCGACAAGTAGAACAGGCAGTCCAGTTCCCTACAGATGCTCCCTGCTTCCTTTTCGAAAAAGAACCCCCCTTACCGGTAAGCACTTGCTATAATTGGTGACAGACCTGCTTCCTGTTTGGGTCGGGAGGATTTATATGATTCATCTATTGGAACTACCTGTCATCGAAGCGCTGCAAGGACTGGGGCAGAGCTTGCAGCCTCTTTGGCTTGCGATCACTTTTCTGGGCGACGAGACCTTTTATCTGCTTTTCATGCCACTGCTCTATTGGTGCGTGGATGCCTTTGTGGGTCTGCGCGTTGGCGTGATGCTGCTGTTCTCGGCTTTTGGCAATGGCTTCCTCAAGTTGATCTTCAAGAGCCCGCGCCCCTTCTGGGTCAGTGACAAAATCAACGCCGGCGCTGAGCATTACTCATTCGGGCTGCCTTCAGGGCACGCCATGAACTCGGCTGCTGTCTGGGGCTGGACCGCCCGCGAGATCAAGCGACCATGGGCTTATTGGGCGATGGGCATCCTGATCTTCCTGATCGGGTTCTCTCGCATCGTCTTGGGCGTGCATTTTATCAGTGACGTTTTGCTTGGCTGGCTGCTTGGCGCGTTATTGGTATTGCTGTTTGCCCGGAATGTTCGGTCGTTGGGTGGAAGCTTGTCGAGGTTGAGCCTGAAACACAAGCTCGCCCTGGTTGTGCTTACTACCGCCTTGATGATTTCCTTGCCGATATTGGTTAAGATGCTTTCTTCAAACTGGCAGGTTCCCGTGGAATGGACTGTCCGGGTGGGAGAGATTGATCCGATGACCCTCGATTTCAGCCTGACCGTTTCAGGTTTGTGGTTTGGTATGCTGGCAGGATTTTCGGTTTTGCTGCACCAGAGAGGTGTCTTGCAGAGCAACTCCGGTACCTGGCAAAAAGTAGCCCGCTATTTTGTCGGGCTGGTTGGAGTGGTGGGATTGTATGCTGGCTTGGGCGCAGCCTTTCCGGACGACTTGGGCGTGCTCAGCATGGTGCTGCGATTTGTTCGTTATAGCCTGATTGGCTTGTGGATCGTTTGGGGCAGCCCATTGGTTTTCGAGAAGCTGCGAATCGGCGTAATCAAGCCTTACATACCACCACAGAGCAGCGCGAATTCTTAGGGAGCTGGATTACCTGATCCATGGTGGTTTGCCGGTTTTGCGGTTGTGCTTGAGGCAGGCTTTAGCCCCGGCAGATTTAACTCTACAAAGATAAGCCAAACTCCAGACGGACTTCGCCGCGCTGGATGTCGTCATTGTTGTAATGAGTGGTATCCAAGCCGATCAATCGAAACCCACATGACAGATAAAAGCGGATTGCCGGGTCGTTGCAGCTTTGTGTTTCCAACACAAGCGCTCGTTGCCCAGCAGACCTGGCAATTTCGATGGCTTTGGCGACCAATTGTTTGCCTATTCCCTGGCAGCGGTAGTCTTCATCCACCCAGAGATTGACGATCCGCAGGCGATTGTTCCAGTCTTCTTGTGAAAGTTCTATGACCCCGAGCAGGGTCTCTCCTTCAAACATTCCGAAAACCTGCGGGTTGATCAGCCAATTGGAGAAAAGACAGCTTTCGAAGCTTTTGACCGTAGGTTCTGCCAGGGCTTCACGTTTCAGGTCGATGCGTATTTCATCAGCTTGATGTGCAACCTTTACCCGGTAGTGGTGGGTGGTAGTATAGCGAAAAAGGAAGCTTTTACCCTTCCAGGTTTGATCGAGTTTTCTAAGCTGCATGGGATTGTCCTGGGTATTCAAAAGTCAGCGGAGAGAGTGGGATTCGAACCCACGATAGGTACGAGACCTATAACGGTTTTCGAGACCGCCCCGTTCAACCGCTCCGGCATCTCTCCAAACAGAATGGCAATTATACCCGAGGATAGGTGGAATGTGACAGTCAACCTGAACCTTTTTACGCAGTACTCTTTGATTGCGATCGAGCTTGTCAGTTGTGGGTTAAGATCCTTCGCTTCGCTCAGGATGACAATACTTCAGGTTGGCAATATTTCAGGGTGACAAAATTTCAGGATGACAGTACTACGGGTTGGCAAGATTTCAGGATGACAAATGCCTACAATTCAAACACTTGCCCTTTTCCCGCGTAAACCGGCACGGGCAAATCGGGGTAGGCTGCCAGTTTTTCCGTAAGCGCGGTGGCGGCACGCTCCTCGCCGTGCACCAAGATGAGCTTCTCAAGCGTATCCTGACTTGAGAGGGCGTAGTCCACCAGTAAGGTCTGACCGGCATGCGCGCTGAGCCCGCCAATCGTGACGACCTCAGCTTTGCGGAAATACTCTTCCCCAAAAATACGCACTTTCCGTTCCCGGTCAGCCAGTTTGCGCCCAAGGGTGTCGGGTGCCTGCCACGAAATGATCATAATCGTGTTGCGACCGTCTTCAATGTTGTTTTTCAGATGGTGGAGGACGCGTCCTGCCTCTGCCATGCCCGATGCTGAGATGATGATCATCGGCTCATTCCAGTCGTTGAGCGCTTTCGATTCGTCCACACTGCGGGTATAGATCACGTTGTGAAAATCGAGCCCCTGCATGCGGTGCTCAGCGATGAACTGCCAGGTCTCGTCGTCAAAGCATTCGGTGTGTTTACGATACAAATCGGAGGCATTCACCGCCAGAGGGCTGTCCACGACCACGGGGATGTCCGGAATATCACCGTTTTCAATGGCATCGCTCAGAAAATAAGTCAGGTTTTGGGTGCGCCCAATCGCAAAAGCAGGCACGATGATCTTGCCACCACGGCTGACGGTGCGCTTGATGGCATCAACGAACTCTTCGTATGAGTCTTCCATGTCTTCGTGCGGTTTATCGCCATAGGTGCATTCCATCATGACCGTATGTGCATCGAAAGGCAGAACCGGATCGCGCAAAATTGGCACGTCAAAGCGACCGATATCGCCCGAATACCACAATCGTTTCTGGTTGCCAGCTTCGTCCTCATAATCCAGCACAATGGCAGCGGAGCCTAAAATGTGCCCGGCTTCAACCAATTGCGCCTTCACGCCCGGGATGACCTCTTTTTGTTCCTGGTACCAGAGTGAACGGAATTGCGGCATCGCCAGGAGGGCATCTTTTTGGGTGTAGAGCGGCTCGAGTGAGCGTTGACCCTGCTTACGGCGTTTTTTGTTTAGGTATTTAATGTCGTTTTCCTGGATGTGCCCGGAATCGCGCAGCATAATATCTGCCAGGTCCATGGTGGCATTGGTGGCATATATTGGTCCCGTAAAACCCTGTTTGGTCAGGTTGGGGATGTTGCCGCTGTGATCGATGTGCGCATGGCTGAGGATCATCGCGTCGAGTTCGGCCGGGTTGAACGGAAAATTCAGATTGACATGGTAAGATTCTTCGCGCCGACCCTGGAAGGTGCCACAATCCAGGAGCAGTTTGTGCCCGTTGTGTTCAATAAGGTGCATTGACCCTGTCACTGTTTGTGCCGCGCCGAAGGTTGTAAGTTTCATCTATTCTTCCTTTTGGTGATCTTGAGGAGCTGTTGCCCATATCGGTCAAAGCGATGGGGATAATTGTGCATCACGCGGGCGAGCTCTTCTCTGGTTTGCGGGTCATGGTGCGCGATTAGCTCTAAAAGATCGCGCGATAGCACCGCGTTGGAGGGGATACCTTCTTTCTCGCCGATTTCCTTGCGCCAGTCGCTCAACTTTTCGCGCAGTTTCAATTCGCGGTCACTCAGCCGGTGATTGGTGCGCGGAAGGACAGGCTGTGGGTTTTCTCGCCAAGTCTTGATGACGGGCATGATTTGTTTACCGTAGCGCCTGATCAGGCTGGGTGAAAGCGATGGCAAAAGCCCGAGCTCTTCGAAGTATTTTGGTTGGGTCGCAGCGATTTCGATCATCGCTTTATCTGAAAAAACCTTAAATGGGGGAACGTTACGTTTTTCTGCGATTAATTCGCGCAGGTGGTTTATTTCTTTAAGCAGGCTCAGTGCCTGGGGCTTGAGGTCTTGCGAGCCCTTGACCCTCCAGAAGTCTTCTTCGTGGTCTTTCATTGGTGGGGTCACTCGAGCCAGGGCGGCACTGTCTTCAATCACGTTTTCCAGGCGGTCAACTGCGATCAGCTTACTTACCAGGATGTCACGGAGCCGCAGGAGATAATGAGAATCAGCCTGTGCGTAGAGCAGCATCTCGGGGTCGAGCGGTCGTTTGCCCCAGTCGGCTCGCTGATACTTTTTAGCCAGCTGGATGTCGAAGTACTTCTGCAACAGTGCTGCCAGTCCGATGGCAGGTTCTGCCAGGGCGGTGGCTGCCAGCATCGTGTCAAAGATATTGGCGAATTCATAGCCGAAATCGCGTTTGAGAGTTGCCAGATCGTAATCACCAGCGTGAAACACCTTTTGAATTGTGGCATCAGCAAAAACCTCGCCAAGCACGCTCAAATCAGGAATCGGGAAAGGATCTACCAAATAGTCTGTTGCCGGGGTTGAGATCTGAATCAGACATACCTGTTCCTGGTAGGCATGCAGGCTGTTTGACTCAGTATCGACCGCGATAGAGGAGTGTTTTCTTAAATCTGCCACCATCTGGGAAAGGCTTTGAGAATTTTTTATGATGCGTGCCGGTGGCATTACGGGTAAGGACATAGCAGCAATTATACACTCCCTGTCTTTTGGTTTAGCTGCGGTTTAGATTCAACAGAAATCCTCAAAGTGAAGATAAACCAAGGTTTTTGGCATAATAAAGTGAAAAATCTAGTGGCGTAGGTCGAGGTCCCAATCGTGACCGGTCGGTCACCGCTTACATGGTCAGACCTCTCCAACTAGACAGGCAGTGAACACCGAAAATTAACCTTTATTCCAACGGGGTGGGTTTGGCTGATTAAAAAATTTCAATTCTGCTCACGTTCTGAACCCACCTTTACGGTTGTTATCGTTTCATATCCAAGTTACATAAGCGTAGGGGCAGGTCCCAATCGTGAGCGATCAATAACAGCCTACATCGTCAGACCTGCCCAGCCAAAAGTCCGTGGACAGGCAGCGTCCAATCCGGACCTGCGAAAATCCTGATATTCGCCTCAAACCAACCTTTTCCCATACAGATTGCCCGACGGTCGCCTTATTGTTGGTAAACTTGTGCTGGAGGTGAAAGCATGCATTTAATTATGATCAGACACGGCGAACCCGATTATTCACATGCCGAAAAAAAAGGATTCAAAGGTCCCGGACGGGAGCTGGCACCACTTTCGAAATTGGGCGTGGAGCAAGCCGAGGCAGTGGCTCTGGACCCACGCCTGGAGGGAAGCCAGCTGATTATCAGCTCACCTTACCCGCGTGCTTTACAGACAGCCGCAATTATTTCACGGGTGACTGGTTTGAGAATTGAAATCGAGTTTGATCTGCATGAATGGTTGATCGACACCACCTATGAAAACAGAAACATGATGGACACCCTGGCTGCGATCAGAGAGATTAGCGCCTTCAAAGGCGTGCGCAGCGAGAGAGCGAAATTGCACTGGGAGGGCTACGACCAGGTTGCCGAGCGTGCTTTTGCAGCATTGCGTCCGTACTTGCATTTCGACAAGGTGATCGTGGCTTGCCACGCTTACATTATCAAGCAATTTTATAATCCTGGCAGAATTGAGCACTGCCAAATTGTCGAGGTTGACTTTGACCAAAACTTCACCTGGCCCGGTTATATCGAACGCGGGTCGCGGAGCTGGTATTAATGCGCGCCATCTTGCAGCGGGTTGGTTATGGAAAAGTGACCGTTGAGAACCAAGTGGTCGCTTCGATTGAGAAGGGTTTGGTGATCTTGCTTGGTGTCGGTCCGGACGACACGATTGCGAAAGCGGAAGAGTTGGCGGAGAAATCTGCCCGATTGCGAATTTTTGAAGACGATGCCGGTAAGATGAATCTTTCGCTGCTGGATGTTGGCGGCGAAGCGATCGTGGTGTCGCAGTTTACGCTTTATGCCGACACCAGCCGTGGTCGCAGACCTTCTTTTGTGTATGTCGCCAAACCTGAGCTTGCTGAGCCTTTGGTGGATGTGTTTGCTGCGAAATTGCGGAATCTGGGCGTGAAGACGGAGCAGGGTGTCTTCGGCGCACATATGTTGGTTGAGTTGCGTAACGACGGTCCCGTTACAATTTTGTTGGAAAGTTAGTTGAAGGACGGCATTCTGAGCTAAGAAAAGTATCTTTTCCTTCAACCATAAGGTCCTTCGCAGCCGAAACTCTCTCTAATAAATAGGTCCACCCAAAGCGCAGCAATGGGAGGCAAGGGAGGGCGGTCTTGAATCTTGAAAATGATTTACTTTTATCGCTTTTTGGCTTCGCGTGAACCCTTAAAGATATTCAGAAAACCCTTCAAAAACCGTTTATTCAACAAGTCACGTACGCCTATGGCAACACTCATGGGCACTCCACCCATAATATATGAGCGCAAAGGCGCGTCGAGTGTAGACGCCTCAATAGTGCGGCGAGCATTGCCGGTGTTATCAGTCGATTTTTCAACGATGCCTTGAGCTGTCTTGTGGACAAATTTCAAGATCTGCCGACCGTGCCAATATTTTTGCGCCTCAAAAAGGGTCGAATTCATATCAAATTCGCCGGGTTTGGGGTTGGGGTCGTCCACTCGCATTGAACCGGGCAGGCTTTCAAATTGCTCAACACTCAGATCGATCGGATCAAGCGGCAACAGGTAATATTGCGGCGCTGACCTTCGAAAATCCGGTGTCTCCCCGGGCTTCAAATCAGATCCAAGCGATACAAAAGCTTTCATGCGCAAATTCGCGCTGGATGAGCCCACCAAAATTTCATAGGTTCCGGATTCAGCCTGCCAACGATGTGTGATTGGATTCCAGAAAGTAAAAGCGTCATAAGACAGGCTGAGTTCTACTTGCTTACTTTCTCCTGCTGCCAATACGATCTTGCGAAAAGCCTTCAGTTCTTTCGCCGGGCGGAATACGGTGGCTTCTGGCGGGCTGATATAGACCTGGACGACCTCTTTGCCAGCTCTATCGCCGGTGTTGGTAATCCCAACCAAAAGATTGAACTCTTCTCCTGGTCGAAGATTGTCGTTCGATGTTTCAAGTGAAGAAAATTCAAAACTGGAATAAGACAAACCATGTCCGAAAGGAAAACGGACTGCTTTCCCAGCCGTATGGTAATAACGATAGCCTACAAAAATGCTCTCGAGGTAAGGGGTGTTATAACGCTGACCGAAACTTCTGCTAGCAGGCACATCTTCAAGCGCCAGCGGCCAGGTTTCTGCGAGTTTACCACTCGGGTTTGCCTCACCAAGCAGCAGGTCGAGGCAGGCTTCTCCGACTGCCTGACCACCCAGACCAACGAAGAGCGCGGCACCGACTTGTTCATACCAGGGCAACCTGATCACACCGCCGCCTTGCAGGACCACAGCCAGGTTGGGGTTGATTTTTGCCAGCGCGGAGATTAATTGGTTTTGAGCAGGCTGTAATTCGAGGTGCTGACGGTCGTAGCTTTCGGCTTCGTCTTCTTCGGTGAGCCCGGCGACGACAACCACAATGTCCACGCCCTCGGCGGCGCGGCATGCCTCAGCGATCAGGGACGGGTCTGGGGCGCTGTCAGCGGTGCGATAGCCGGGCAGGTATTGCCATCCCAATCCACGATCGGCAATTGCCTGGGTCAGGCTGACTACCCGGGTGGCATTGACATGGCTGCTTCCGGAGCCTTGATAATGTGGCTGTGCAGCTAATTCGCCGACAATCAGCACGCGTGCCTCTTGTGCTATTGGCAGCAACGCGGATTCATTCTTCAGTAAAACCGCAGATTCTGTCAAAGCCAGCTTTGCCAGACGGTGGTTTTGATCGTAGGTATCAGCGGGGGGAAGTGTTTTTGGTCGACCACATTTTTCAATCAACCCGAGCAGTTTTTCCACTGTCCTGTCTACCGTGTCTTCTGTAATTTCTCCATTCTCGAGCCCTTGCAGCAACTGCTGGTCACGAAAGCCACCGCTCGAGGGCATCTCCAGGTCGAGACCGGCGCGGACTGCCGCTACGCGGTCATTCACCGCGCCCCAATCGCTGACAAACAAGCCTTCAAAGCCCCATTCATCCCGGGCAATTTCTGTAAGCAGTTCATGGCTTTCGCAGGCATAGGTGCCATTGATGCGGTTGTAAGAGGGCATCACTGTCCAGGGTTGCGCTTTGCGAATTACGATTTCGAAGGCTTTCAAATAGATTTCGCGCAGGGTGCGTTCGTCGACCTGGGAGTTGTTGATCAGCCGGCAGAATTCCTGGTTATTGGCAGCGAAATGCTTCAAGCTGGCACCAACGCTCTCGCCCTGGAGTCCATTCACGAAGGCTGCAGCGAGTTCCCCTGCCAGGTAAGGATCTTCAGAAAAGTACTCAAAATTGCGACCGCACAAGGGCGAGCGCTTGATATTAATCCCCGGACCTAAAACGACATCAATTTCCTGCAGCAGGGCTTCTTTGGCTATGGCTGAGCCGATTTGCGAGAGGAGATCAGTGTCGAAAGAGCAAGCCGTAATCGCGGCAGTTGGGAAGCAAGTTGCCGGTATGCTTTCGTTTAAACCAAAATTGCCTGTTGAAAAAGGCTGCTTACGCAGACCGTGAGGGCCATCGTGAACCAGCAGCGAAGGAATCTCCAGGCGGGGAACTGCTTTTGTGCGCCAGGTATCCTGCCCGGAGCCCATGCCACACTTTTCCTCCCGGCTTAGGAGTGGGATAGTCTCTTTTATTGTCCTCTGCGTGTCGCTCATTTAGATGACCCCTGTGATCAGCAAAATACCAATAACGAGGATGATTACGCCCAGTAAAACCAGCAAGTAAAAATTTCGGGAGGCAGATTGATCCAGGTCGCCCAATTTAGCATCAATTTCAGTGCGCTCCTGGGTGGTCTCCGCGAGCCGCCGATAAGTATCGTCGAGGGCAGCATAATTTTCCTGCAAGCTATCAGAGACCGGGCGGGCGTTATCGACCAGGTAGCCCAGTGAGCTTTGCATCGGGTCCATCTTGCGTTCGAGGTCTTTGATTTCATCGTTTTTTGTACGCAATTGCTTTTCAAGCGCTTCCATTTGCAGGGTTAATGGTTCCAGTTCCTGGCTTTTCTGCCCTTCCAGGCGGCGCACCTGATCACTCAATTCATTCACACGCGAATTAAGCGACAGGACATCTGATTGACGGCTGGGAATTTGTGAGGCAAGTTCGGGTTCGTCGTTGCTGACTGAGAGCAATTCAGAGACCAGTCCATCAAGCCTGGAATTTAGGTTGAGGAGGATGTCTTCCCGGTCGGGCTCGTCGGAACCTTCGGTGTTGATCAGGTCTGAACGAGTGGCTTTGATCTCACGCTGCAGAGAGCTTTTTTGGTTGGCGAGACCCTCGATGTTCGACTCGAGTTGGCGCAGTTCAGACTGGGCGACCTTCAATTTCGCTTCCGTGTCTTTGCGTTGGTGGTCTAATTGGGTGATTTGGTTGTCAAAATTTTGAGTAAGGTCATCGTGCTGCAGGCTGACCTGGTTGAGCTGGTCTTGCAGCGTGCGGGAGTGGTCTTTGATCCGGTCTATCTGGGTCTTGATCGCCTCGAGGTCTGCCCAGGCTTGTTCGTAACTGGGGTCAGTTACCCGCGCCTGCCAGGCTTTTTGCCCGAGCTCCTCGATTTGTTGGGTTTTTGTGCGTTCGATCTTTTTCGATTCGTTGGCGAGCTGCATATCCTGAAAACGCCACTTACCGCTTTGAGTGCCAGCCTGGAACCATTGCTGCAGTTTGTTGGTTGTATAGAGCCAAACCAGCAGCCCGATAAAAGCGAGGATCAGGAGGACGCCGATCACGATCGTGACCGTATTGGCCGCTTGTTGGGGTGTTTGCGCGAGAAAATTCGGGAGCCCCGCGAATAATTGAGGTAAGAGCGAGCTTGTCATTTTCCCTCCGGGTTAAGTTATAAATTTGGTGGTTAAAAGTATACCTTAATGGGTACAAGCTTTACGACAATTTGGTGAGGAGACTGGAAAGTAAAGCTGCATTCCCGAAGTATGAAGAAGCAGGGCGATGACAGAGAGTTTGGCAGTCAGCGGGGTTGCAGGCAAGGGCGGCAGAGGGAGATAAAAAAAAGCAGATTACTAGTTGTCGGTTTCGCAGAGGGTGAGAAAATCCGACAGGATGTTGCTTTCCATATCGCAGAGAGCGGCTTTTTTGGAAGGAGTGTAGGTTTTTATCTGGAGTTCCCGCTTCATTGCCGCCATACGGTCTTCCATCGCTTCCACATAGACCAACTCAGATGGTCCGTTCATGCGGGTGTAGCGAGCGCCCTGCCCGGCATTATGCTGCTTTAACCGCCGGATGGGGTCGGTGGTCCAGCCGGTGTAAAGCGCGCCGTTAGCACAGCGAACCATATAACAATAGTAAGCCACAGAGCCGTCAACCTCTGATCAGAAAATTGACAATCGCCATCAATGGTCGCCGGATGATTACGCCGAAGAGGTCAAACCCCACCAGCGGTCCAACGAAAACCAGGGCAAGCAAGATAAAGGGACCGTATTGGCGGATGGCTTGAAGAGACCCTCTCCAGCTATTGGGCAGGAAGAATTCGAGCACTTTTTCCCCGTCCAGCGGTGCCAGAGGAAGCATGTTGAACAAAAAGAGTGCCACGTTAACATAGATAAACTCAACCAGGAAATAACCAGGTGTAGGAAGAATGGCGTTAACCTGGTAGGTAACCGGGAACAGACCCAGCCGCAGGATGAGTGCTGCCAGCACTGCCATTATCAGGTTGGAGAGCGGTCCGGCGACCGAAGTGAGCATGACGCCAGCACGGTGGTTTTGGCGGATCACGTAAGGGTTGATCGGCACCGGTTTTGCCCAGCCGAAACCAGCCAAAACAAGCATAAGCGAGCCGAATGGGTCAAGGTGTTTGAGGGGGTTGAGGGTCAGGCGACCGGCATTCGCGGGAGTGCTATCACCAAAGCGTGTGGCAACGAAGGCGTGCGAAAATTCGTGCACGGTCAAAGCGACGATCAGGGTAATGATCCGGGCGATGAGTTGAGCGGGGTTAAGGTTGGTCATACGCTTGGGGGCGCGGTGAACGACCGCACCAAGCGAAAATTATAACATGGCGATGTTATAATGCCTTCATGCTTGAAGAGGTTAAGATAGGCGATAAGTTACGCCTGCGAAAGGCGCACCCCTGCGGTGGTTTCGAGTGGGAGGTGGTGCGCATTGGCGCTGATTTTGGACTGGTGTGTCTGACCTGTGAGCACAAGGTTTTTTTATCCCGGCGCGAACTGCAGCGGCGGATGAAAGAGCATTTTCCTAAAGCTGCTGGTACAGAATGAACGCTTGTGTCAGTGTCGCGAAGTAGCCCCGGCACAATCGAGTTGATCAAAACAAGCAGCTTTCAATCACATCTTTCGCCTGGAGGGCGTCAAGCCAATCAGTTGGAATGGTATCGAAGCCGTATTTAATCCCAGCCAATCCGCCGGCGATTGCCGCGATCGAATCGGTATCATCGCCAAGATTAACGGCCTTAAGCACACATTCCGAATAGCTGTCAGTGGTCAACAAGCACCAAACAGCCGCCTCGAGCGAGTCTACAACAAAGCCCGACGATTTAATTTCTTCCCTTTCGAGTGAGGCAATGTTTTCAAGTCGGTGGAAAGGTTCTGGATAGGTCAATCCATATTGATCATCATTGATCAATGCGCGGGCGATACGGATGTAAATAACGCAGGCTTTTCGGGAGATCTTGTGAGCATGGGTCAAAGCTGAAACTTCTTCAATCAAGGCATCATCGGCATCTGTGAATGCCAGCGGTAAAATGCGCATCAACGAGCCATTGCCGTTGGACCAATAATCGCCCTGCCCCTCGCGCGCCCGCATAGCCGCTGAGGTCGTTCGACCAATGTCATACGCCTGACCAAAGGGAGTGTAGAAATCGCGGTGATACCAATCCTCAAATCGTTTGAAGATGTCAGCCGGGTCAACTTTGCCCAGGTTGATACGAATGGAGTCACAGGTGGCGATGGTCATGGAAGTATCGTCAGACCAAGAGCCTGACGGCATGTTGAAGGTGCCATAACCTGTCATGCCAGTGATGTGGAAACTATCGCGCGGGCGAAACTGAACGGGTAAACCGAGCGCGTCACCGATAGCGTGGCCGAAAATGGCAGAACGTAATTTTGTCATGATCTCCTCCTTAACCCACAGTCAATTATAAACAGATTTCGACAGCGGAGGGTAGGGCGGCTGTCCTACAGTAACGAGGAATATTCACGCAATTGAGGTACAATCGAAAGCATGAAAATCAAGAAGTGGCATGTCTGGTTAGGGCTTTTGGTTAGTGCCATTTTTTTATGGCTGGCTTTTCGCAATATTGATTTCCCCCAGGTTTGGGAGCAGCTTAAGAGCGCCAACCTGGCATATGTTGCCGCGGGAATCGGGTTTTATTTTGTTTCCCTGTTTGTGCGTACCTGGCGCTGGCGAACTTTGCTGAGACCGATGAAGTCGCTATCAGTCCTCAGGCTTTTCCCGATAATTTCCGCAGGCTACATGGCAAACAATATTTATCCCGCCAGGGCTGGTGACCTTTTGCGAACGGTTTTGCTGCGCAAGAAGGAAGATGTGCCCATTTCGGCATCCCTGGCTACGATTATCGTCGAGCACCTCTTTGACGGGATCGCCATTTTAGCCCTGGTGCTGCTCAATTTGAGTCAACTCACCAATTTTGCCTCTAACAGTCAGTGGGTCAAAATCATAGAAACCAGCGCTTTTTGGGTTGGCTTGATTTTTGGCTTAATTCTGATAATTTTCATCGCCATGGTGCTGCTGCCCGAAAAGATGCGCAAGGTCACCGCTTGGGTGGTCACCCATCTGGTCCCAAAAAAAATGCGGGAACCGCTGACAGGGATCATCGAAAAATTTACAGACGGTCTGCAGGTTTTGCATTCACCGATCCAATCACTGTTGGTGATGACCCAGTCGGTCATGATTTGGGTGATCGAAGCAGGACTTTATTGGGGCGTAATGAAAGCGATGGGGCTCAATTTGAATTTCCAGAGCTTGTTGATGGTGGTCGGCATCGTCAACCTGGTGCTGCTGGTTCCGGCTGCTCCGGGCGGCTTGGGCACCTTTGATGCTGCCACAAAATCGATGATGGCTCTGTTTGGGGTCAGCCCGGAAAACGCGCTCAGCTATGCCCTGCTTCTGCGCGTAGCATTATGGGTGCCGGTGACGTTGGTTGGAGCTTTTTTCTTTGTGAAGGAAGGCTTTGGTCTGACCACCGATTTGATGAGCATTCAGGAAGAATATAAAGACCAGGAAGCCAGTCAGGGCGATTAAAGCCGGGAAGCGAGAAAAAATGACAGATGATAAACAGAAAATCGCCGTGATTGGTGCTGGATTCGCCGGCTTGAGCGCCGCCCTTGACCTGAAAAAGAGCGGGCATGACGTTACTGTTTTTGAAGCGGGCGAGGTGCCCGGTGGTCTGGCTTCAGGCTTTAAAGAACCGGAGTGGGACTGGTCGGTCGAACGTTTTTATCACCACTGGTTTCAGAGCGATTCGCACCTGTTAGGGCTGATTGAAGAATTGGGCTGGTCTGACCAGGTCTTGTTCCCCAAACCGATAAGCGTGATGTATCACAAGGGCAAATTCTATCCGTTTGATTCAATACCGGCAGCGATTATGTATCCCGGGCTTGGCTGGGGCATCAATAAGATCCGCTTTGGGTTGGTGGGGCTTTACCTGCGCTTCACGAAGAGATGGAGACCGCTCGAAAAAGTCACTACGGATGCCTGGATGCGTAAATGGGCTGGCAACAAGGTTTTTGAAAGCATGTGGAAACCGATGCTGGATGGTAAGTTTGGTGAAAACTGGTCAGACAAAGTAAACATGGCTTGGATGTGGGCGAGGCTGCACGTTCGCACCACCCGCCTGGGCACCTTTCAGGGCGGGTTTCAGGAATTCGCAGACAAGTTCTCGCTGAAGTTAGTCGATGATGGTGTCGACATCCGTTATGGTCAGCCTGTGGGGTCGATCATGAAAAATGAAGAGGGTGGCTTGGATGTTTTCGTCGGTGAGGCTGAACCCGAGCATTTTGACAAAGTTTTGGTGACACTTTCGCCCGGTCTGATGGCAAGGCTTGCCCCTGAATTGCCGGATGATTACCTGGCTGGACTGATGAAACTCAATCATATGGGCGCGGTGGTGATGACGCTTTCGTTGAAACATCCGCTCTCGCCCGATGGTTACTATTGGTACAACATCCCCAAGCAAGCTGGCTACCCGTTCTTGTCTCTGGTGGAGCATACCAACTTCCTCAAGCCGGAATACTTCGGCGGTGATCACATTATTTATATTGGCGATTACCTTGAGAAAGACCACCCTAATTTCAGCAAGACTGATGACGAATTGCTGGCTGAGTTCCTGCCTCATCTTAAAAAGATCAATCCTGAATTTTCAGAAGATTGGGTAAAGAAAGTATGGGTGAGCAAGACCGGTTATGCCCAACCGATCCCGCTGCTGGAACATAGCAAGAACGTACCGGATATCAAGACTCCGATTGAGGGTTTATGGTTTGCCAGCATGAGCCAGGTATACCCCTGGGATCGAGGAACAAATTTCGCAGTCGAGATTGGCAGAAGAGCTGCCAGGCTTATGCTTGAAGATTCAGGCGAATGAGCGCGTAGTCTTAACTAAGGCAAAATGGCAAATGCAAAATTGTGAATCACTATCACGAAATTTTGCGTCAGCAAGAAGATATGTTTGTGATAAATAACATGCCCAAATATTTGGAAAATATGATCTAATATCCAAAAACAACCCACATATGGGGGTGTCAGCTCAGCCGTATCCCCCCAAATAGGGTTTCATTTTTTAGCCAGATTACTTTTTGATGATTAGCGAAATCGCCGCATAATCGTTAAAAAACCAACCTTAAAACATGTAAACATTTTAAACCGTGAAACCAAAAAACCGGTTTCGAAGTGTTAGAATTCGATTATTCACTTTACAAAGACAAAACACAAGCAGTTTGGGTGAATCGACATAAAGGCTAACCGATATTTCACCGTCTGAGTTCGGGGACCGCATTGACAAAATAGGATGAGGAGCAGACCGCATGAATGCGCAACAAGCATGGCAGGCAACAATCGGACAATTACAAATGGAGCTTAGCAAAGCTTCTTTTGATACCTGGGTGAAGAACACACAATTGATCTCTTATGAAGACAATTCTGGAACATTTGCTCTGGGTGCCGGTAACGCCTACGCTTGTGACTGGCTGGATAGTCGCCTGAAGAGCACGGTAGTCAACAAACTTTCGGGCATGATGGCACGACCGGTCAGTGTTGAATTTCGGGTTTGGGCTGCGCCGCAGGTTGACCTGGAAGAAACCACTGTCTCGATCCCGAAACCTGCTCCGATCGAGGTCGATCGGTATGACACGCACCTGAATCCGCGCTATCGCTTTGATAATTTTGTGGTTGGTTCAGCCAACCGGCTGGCACATGCCGCCTGCCAGGCTGTCGCTGAAAACCCAGCCCGCGCTTATAACCCGCTCTTTATCTATAGCGGCGTAGGGCTCGGCAAAACCCACATGCTGCATGCCATCGGCAACGCTGTGTTACAGCAGGGCAAGCAGGTTTTGTATGTATCTTCTGAAGAGTTTACCAACGACCTGGTGCATGCCATCCGAACCAAGACGACCGCCGCTTTCCGTGAAAAGTACCGCCAGGTGGATGTGCTTTTAATTGACGATATCCAGTTCATCGCCGGCAAAGACTCGACACAGGAAGAGTTTTTTCACACCTTCAACGCCCTTTACGGGCAGGACAAACAGATCGTGATGACCTCTGACCGCTCGCCCAAGGCGATGAGCACCCTGGAAGAGCGCCTGCGTTCGCGCTTTGAGTGGGGGCTGACGGTTGACATGCAGGCACCAGATTATGAAACCAGGCTGGCAATTTTGCACGCCAAGGCTGAAAAAGCAGCAGAGCACGTGCCCGAAGAGGTGATCGAGCGGATTGCAAAACTAATTCAAACCAACGTGCGCGAATTGGAAGGAGCCTGGAACCGGGTTTTGGCTTTTTCGCAATTGAGCGGAAAACCACTCTCGTTGAGCCTGTGTGACCGTGCGTTGGCAGACTTTTTGCCCCAGCCCAGCAGTATCACCCCAAAGACCGTGCTTGAAGTGGTTTCCAATTTCTTCGATGTCAGCCAAAACAGCCTAACCGGGCGCAGCCGTGCCAGGGATGTGGCTTTTCCCCGCCAGGTGGCGATGTATCTGATGCGTGATTTGGGCGAGCTTTCGCTGCCGAGGATTGGAGAAGAATTGGGCGGACGCGACCACACCACCGTCATGTATGCCTGTGACAAGATTTCCGAGTTGGTTGAAACCGACGACCGCACCCGAAAGCAAATCTTGCAGCTGCGCGGGCAGTTGCAGAGCCAGACGGTTGGCGTGTGATATTTAATAGAATCTACGAGCTACTAGATTTCGAACAAAGTACTCTTATTGCTCGTTGAGATTCTCGATTTCTCTTTGGGTCATAAGAGCGTTCCGTTGAATACTCAACCATTGCTCCATTAAACTGGCATGCTTGTGGTATGTCCCTCCTCTGTACATACACATCATCACCTCCTTGGGTAGGGGTGATAAAG
This sequence comes from Chloroflexota bacterium, assembly GCA_012514645.1. Taxonomy (GTDB): domain Bacteria; phylum Chloroflexota; class Anaerolineae; order Anaerolineales; family Anaerolineaceae; genus Mesolinea. Next base: position 6,451 of record JAAYZW010000245.1, on the reverse strand, counting down.
GCGTAATTTTTGGATTTGTCAAATCGATCAATATAACCAACGTGTCTTTCAAGGTTCTGAAGCGACTCCTTTTCCCACATTGATTTACAGTGGTTAGATAATGTTGTAATACACGTTGGAAAAGTTGGATAATCAATATGTTGCTTACTAAATGCCGCCTTTATTGCTAATTCCATGTTTAACAACTCAGTGGGTACATTCCAGCCTTCTTTTGATCTTATGAGTTTTGCTAATTCAATATGGGCGGCTGCATCTTCAAGTCTGTTTAGCTGAAGTGCAACGGCTGCAAAACTCACAAAGGCTTTAAGTTTAAAAGAGTCATTATTTGATTCCAAGAAGGCTTCACAAAATAATCCTAAGGATTCTTCTAATTTGCCCGCATCGGCTTTTATTTCCGCAAGATCACTGTACACATACCAGCCTTTTTCTCGGTGATTTAATAACTGTTCAATTTCTATTTCACCAAGAGAAAGGTCCCCAGATTTGTACGCTGCTAAGCCTGCAGTTCGTAATAAATGAATTTCATCGGGAAATTGTTTTAATCCACTTAAGGCAACCTCTCGTGATCGAATATAGTCGTTAATTTCAAACAAGGATCGTGAATAATTAACATACCACCATTCACGCTCAGACATGTACGTTTTTCCATTTTTTTCAGGGCTTAAATCGTCGGATGATATTTTTTCTAACCACTCAGCAATTTTCGCCCAATTTGGATTTGCCAAACTTTTCGCTATTTGTGCGATAGTTATTGAAGTCCTTACGGCTAACAATTGGTTTTCACCAATCGCAATTGCTTTATTCGCAAAATAGATCGCCTTTCCAATGTCTCGGTTTTCCTTAGCAGGTTTTATCTCTGCATCATAAATAAGCCAACCAGCTTCCGATTGGATGTATTTATCGTTCGGATAAAGTCTTTGGGCCTCAAGTAGAAAAGATTCCGCTTCTTGAAAAAGTTTTAATTTTCTGTAACAAAAAATTATATTCCTTACTACAAATGGTTGTTTTTCAGACTCCCAGGCTTGTTGATATAAACCTATTGCATCTGCGTATCGTTCAGCTTTCCTCAAATCATCGGCTGAGGAAATTATCTCTTGAATATTCATAAGGTCTCCTGTTCAATAATAATTTCCTTATATGGTAGAAGTTTTGCGTAGTTTGAATTGTTCACTAATAAATAGTCTATGGGCTTGCTCCATGGCTCTAATAATCATGGAAATTTCTTTGTCTGCATCAATAAGCGATGAAATTATGCCTAAAGGATATTCCGGATCTGAATGCATCGTCTTATTCCTACAATCCCAAGCACTTATTAATGAATTGCTAATAAGACTATATCTCCTATTATCTGGAATTCTTGTCTTAATTTCTCCAATCCATTTGCTAATTTGCACTTCAGATAAATTTTCTTTAATTTTCTCGCGGTCAGTTAATCCCAGGTTAATTGCCAATTCAATTATGAAACCTTCATAAACTTTAGCGAAAGGCATCACAATCACCGAATAATCCTCAAGAATGGATTTACTATTCTGTATAGCAAGGTAAACACCAGCTGCAGATTTCAGGGTTTGATGGTCTTTTTGGCATAGAAAATCTAATACATCTTTATTTAATTTTTTTTGAAGCCAGTTTACGGCATCATTTTCCGAACGAGGGTTTTGATCAATATACTGCGAGACAACCTCTAAAGACGGTGAGTCGGGAATAAAACTTCGTGTTCGGTCTTCATAGGTTTGAGTTATGTGGCTGTCCAGCAAATCACAAACTCTACCAAAAATAAAGCTATTTTTACCTTGGATCAATAAAGTCCCGGAGGAAAATTGTGTGACGAAAACCTTTTCAGCATCTTGGTTTATTTCTAGTCTATAAAACTCAGCAGGTTCATTTTTTGTAATGATGGTTGTAAATTCATGGAAATTCTCCATGATATCATTTCTTACCTTTTCAATGTTTTCTGTGGATAATTTGTACTTGGATGTGCGGTTTGCATTTAAGGAATTTTCACGTTGAGTATGCATCGTTCTTTCATCTGTTTGTAATTTTATCCACCCCTTAACAAAATCTAGGAAGTCACTTGGTTTACCATGTGCATGTATTTTCCCTGTCTCATAAACATTTATATTAACAAACTCTGATCCATTGAAGATTAATAATTGCACTCCACTTTGGATATTTCGGTTATTAACAATTTCACACTTACTTTCAGAAATGAAATTGTTGACATCTTCCAATTTTTGAGAAAGCTTGCTGGAAATTGACATGCTGTCTCCCTATGTTAACTAAAAAGAACAAAGAGTATATGTTATCTTTTAACCAAATTATGCATTTAGAATTATAACAAGGAAACATGATAATTATTGTGATAATACCTTAAAAGTGGAATTATTATTTTTCCTCAAAAATCACTGGCAAGTCAGGGTCGACCACTGTCAATTCGCCCCAGTTTTCCCCTATGCGGGCTTCTGTGATCAGGGGGACTGATAGTACGTAAGCGCTTTCCATCACTTCTTTAACCAATTTTGTTGCGGGCTCTATTTCGGCTTCGGGCACTTCAAAAATCAGTTCATCGTGCACCTGCAATAGCATTCGTGTTTTTGACCCGGCTTGTTTCAAAGCATCGGGAAGGCGGATCATGGCAAGCTTGATGATATCGGCAGCGGTGCCCTGAACGGGGGCGTTGATCGCTTCGCGCTCCTCCCGCTGACGGATAGTGTAATTCGTGCCGGCTGCAAGTGCCGGGAAATAGCGCTTGCGCCCGAGCAAGGTTTCCACATAGCCCTGCTGCGATGCCTTGAGCCGGGTATTGTCGAGCCACTTTTTGACGTTGGGGAATTCCTTGAAATACTCTCTAATAAAGTTCTCTGCCTCTGCCAGGGTCAGGTCGGTGGTGCGGGTGAGACCGAAGGGGCTCATGCCGTAGATCAGACCAAAATTGACCGCCTTGGCATGCCGGCGCTGCTGCTTGGTGACCTCGCTTAAAGGCACATCTGTGATGGCGGCGGCAGTAGCGGCATGGATATCCTGCCCCTGGTGAAAGGCATGCATCATGGCTTCATCTTGTGCCAGGTGGGCAACGATGCGCAGCTCGATTTGTGAATAATCGACCGCCAGCAATTTTTGCCCCGGCGCGGCGATGAAACCCTGGCGCACCCGCCGACCTTGTTCGGTGCGAATGGGAATGTTTTGTAAATTCGGGTTTTGCGAGGCGATCCGTCCAGTGACCGTGCCGGTCTGGTTGAAGGTGGTGTGTACGCGACCAGTCCTGGGGTTTACCTGGCTGGGCAGGGCATCCACGTAGGTGGTTTGCAGCTTAGCCAACTCGCGGTATTCCAAAATTGTGTCGACGATCGGGTGCTGTCCGCGCATCGTTTCGAGCACTGCCGCGGAGGTTGAGTAGTTTCCACTGCTGGTTTTTCTCGAGCGGTCCGGAGGGGTTAGCATTAATTTTTCAAACAGAATTTGTGATAGCTGCTGGGTGGAATTCAGATTGAATTCTTCCCCTGCAAAGCGGTAGGTTTCTTCAGATAACTGCCTGACCTGTGCCGAAAGTTCCTGCGAGAAAGTTTTGAAAAGGTCAAGGTCAAGCAAAATGCCAGCTTCCTCCATGTCTGCCAGGATGGGAATTAGGGGGTTTTCGAGCGACTGGTAAAGCTGCTCAGAATTGTGTGCGCGCAGATCGTCACTGATCGGCTGGACGAGGCGCAGGGTCATAACAGCATCGGCGGCGGCATATTCGCCGCATTTTTCGATGGTGACTTCATCCATACTGATTTGGCTTTTACCCTTGCCGATTAGCGTTTCTATTGGGGTCATCTCAACACCCAGCCGGGTTCTTGCCTGGGCTTTCAAGCCAAGGTTACGTGAGGTTGGGTCGATCAGCCATTCTGCAACCATGGTGTCAAAGCTAACTGGGCTAACATTAAAACCGGCTTGCTGCAATGCAATCAGATCGAACTTGGCGTTATGAGCCACTTTTTGGATGTTCGGGTCGGTGAGGATTGGTTTTAGCGCTGCCTGCACCACCTGGAGCTCGAGCTGCTGCCCGGTGCGGTGACCGAGGGGGATGTAATAGCCTCTGCCCGGGTTGCTTGAAAGCGAAATACCCACCAGGTCATCACGCATTGGGTCCAACCCGGTGGTTTCGGTGTCGAAAGCGATTTGTCTGGAAGACTGCAGATCGGCAACGCAGTCCTCGAGCGCTTGCATATCGCTGACCAGCACGGTTTCGAAGGAATCGTCGTGAGGTAATTCATCTTTTTGTTCAGTGGAAGCAATTTCAGGGAAGAGACTTGCTTGCATACCATTTCTGCCATTCATGTTTGGCTGCAAGCGGGCATTGAGTTTTTTAAGGTCGCGGGTGAGTGTGCGGAATTCGAGCTCTTCGAACAAGGTTTCCACTGCCAGCGGGTCAAACAAGACTGGTTCTGCCTGCCGGAGGTCCAGGACTATCGGCAGATCAGTGCGGATGCGCGCCAGGTCCTGGCTAAGGTAGGCAATCTCGCGCCCTGTGCTGAGCGGTTTGTAGGCGCGCCCTTTGATGTTTTCGAGGTTCGCAAAAATATTATCAAGATTGTCATATTGCCCCAGCAAATCCCGTGCGGTTTTATCGCCGACCCCAGGAACGCCGGGAATATTATCGGAGACATCCCCGACCAATGCCTTGTAATCGACGATCTGGTCGGGTCGCACGCCCATGCGTTCAAAAACATCCTCGGGGAAGTAGTCTTTATCGCCGCCATTTTTGCGATCTGGCAGCGAAACGATTACGCTGTTGGTGACCAACTGGAGCATGTCGCGGTCGCCGGTGATAATCTTGACCCCCAGCCCCTTCTCTTCGCTTGCCCAGCGCGCCAGGCTGCCGATGACATCGTCAGCTTCATAATTGTCAAGTTCAACGCGGGGAATATTGAAGGAATCGACCATTTCACGGATACGTTGGATCTGAACGCGAAGGTCATCGGGCATTTTCGCGCGGGTGCCCTTGTAGGGTTTGTACATCTCGTGCCTGAAGGTGCGTCCGGTGTCAAAACTGACCGCCACATAATCAGGTTCTTCTTTTTCAAACAAACGAATCAGCCGGTTGGCAAAGCCGTAAACCCCGGCGGTGGGCTCGCCTTTGCTGGTGGTCCAGTAGGTGGAGCTGCCGGAAGTGAGGGCAAAGTATGCGCGGTAGGCGATGGCATGACCGTCGAGCAGATAGAGAATTTTTGGCATGGTTAACTCCTTGAATAAGGCTTGGGTTTAGTATACCTTGCCGCGAGGGCTGGAAAAAGTTTTTACTTACGGATCAGCAATTCTCAACGTGAAAATAAACTCTGGGTTTTTGCCCTAACAAGATGCGAAAATGTAGGGGCAGGTCCCAATCGTGAACGCTCAATAACCGCTTACTTAGTCAGACCTGCCCAGTTCAAGAACCACGGACATTCATTGAAAACCGAAAATTAACCGTGATTCCAACGGGGTGGGTTTGGCTGATTAAAAAAATCACCTTTCCTCACGTTTTGAACCCACCCATGCCATTCTGGAATCCGATTACTCGTGCATTCTACATTTTAGATCAAAAAATTTCCATTTTTAGAATTGCTGTTTACGGATGGTAATTGGTTGGGTGTCTGTCGGTGTGTGGCTTGGGGCAGACTTCTCCAGGTCGGTGAAAATTGAGTGAAAGTTGTCGGGAGTCTTAGGCGTGGAAGGTTTTAGGTCATTGATGCTCAGCTGCAGGGCTGCCTGGGTGAGCGCGTCCGGCTCAGGCTGGGAGATATGGTTGCTGAGAGCGATTTTGTTGGCTTCCAACACATTAATGCGCGTAGTAAAAGGGTAGAGCAGGAAGAGGATGGCTGCTGGAGAGAGCTGATGTGCCAATACCAGCAGTGGTTCGGTTGCGGGGGAATAGGCGTGCAGCCGGGAAGCGTGATTGAGAGAAAGGTGCAGTTTGGCATAGATTTGCCAGCGGTCATGCTCACCTTCTGCCAATTGAGGGTGGGCGCTTAGAACCCCGGCATCATAGAGAATCACCTGCCGGGCATCAAATTGCCCACACAGCGCTTCTAATGAGGTTGCTTTGACCTGGGTTTGCATTTCGTACAGCCTTGACTAAGTTTAACATCCCTGCACCAAGACGGCAAGCAACGTAAAGGTTAGTTTGTTTACCAATTTGATAAAGCTTCTTGAGAATTGCATAGTAAAGTCTGTGCGCTCAATTTCACTCTTTCGGGCTAACTCTTTACTGTTCATTTCTATCGTCCATTTCATAGCTCCTGATATTAATTAAGTCTTTTCTATTTTGCTGCTTTAGGACATTATCACTTTGCTTTCCAATTTGAAAATATCTGTTTCAAAAGCCCGTGATCTACGATGAAAGAGGAAGATCATCATGAATTATAGCCTTGAACAAGCTGGCAAAAGGGGTTGAGGTTTTGCCAGTTTTCAAGATTGTGAAACTCGCTTTAGG
>JAAYZW010000244.1 GCA_012514645.1 Chloroflexota bacterium | reverse complement strand
TGGTTGTTGCCGGGCTGGTTGTAATCGCGCTCTGGGCAACTGGTGTGATTGGTGAGGGTCCTGGTTTGTTTGCTACCAGCACGCCAACCCCAACAATGACCATGACCGCTACACCGGTGACCCCAACCAACACAGCTACCATAACCGGTACGCCAACCGAAACGCCAACGATTACCCCGACGGCAACTCTTGACGGACCCTTCGACTATATCGTTCAGGCGGATGATTTCGTCTGCGCAAATATCGCTGAGAAGTTCAGCGTTGACCTCGAGCTTTTGCTCTACGTCAATGGGCTCGGTCTGGGCGATACCTGCATCATCCGCGAGGGAGATATCATCAAAATACCAGCCCCCTGGCAGCAAATGCCTACTTCCACACCGGTCCCTACTGACCTGGCACCCGGAACGATCATTGACTACTATGTCGAACCCGGCGCAAACCTGGCATCGATTGCCCAGTTCTATCGCTCAACTACAGCCCAGATCATCATCGAAACCAACCGTTACCGCTCTGCCGAAGGGATCACTCCCTTACTGACCGAGACAACTGCCCTGATGATTGGCGAACTGCTCAAGGTACCGGCAAATATTGCCACACCAATCCCTACAGCCACACCAACCCGGACGGTGACTCCAACCGGTCCATAGACCAGCAAACCAAACCAAGCCCCTCAATCAGTAGGGGCTTTTTTGGTTTGTCAGGCAAAGTGTAGTGAGGGGCAAACATCCGAAACCTGCCAGGCATCAAACGCTGAAGTGCGAATGGCATGGAATCAATCAGTCTGAAGGTTCATTGTAAATGCATGAACGTAAGGGGGGGCTACAATCGTGAGTACTCAATGACCGCTTCTATAGTCAGACCTCCCCAGCTCAAGAACTGGGGAAGGATATTGAAAACTGAAAATTAACTATGATTCCAACGGGGTGGTTTGGTTGGATAAAAACTTCAGCTTTGCTCACGTCATGAACCCACACTTTCGTGACATTATCAAATTCAGAATTGCTGAATTTGGAGAGCTGTATAAATTAATAAACCATTATTACTTACAGGTCATCATCCGAATCGCAGGGTGCTAGGTCGGGGTACACTGGCGCGGATTTAATCGTGTCGAATTCTTCTTCGAGGAAGTAATTGATCAGTCCACGCAGCAGAATGATCACGAACAGGAACATCAGGTCAGTCAGGGTTGGGGAAATCGCGACTCGCAAGATGTCAGACGCAAGCGCAAATTCCAGCGCCAGGCTGAGTCGGTGCCCGAGACGCAAGCGCAAGGTCTCGGAAGAAGATTTAAGCCGGCGAGAGTGATTACGGTCGAGTAAGCTCCTGACAAAATTAACAGTGGCTTCGATGACTGAAATCGCCACAACCAGCATAGCCGCTAATTCAGCAATCAAAATGGCATATCCGACAATTACTTCCAACAAACCTTCGTGAGGAATTTCGATGGCACGATCATCAATAGTGAAATCGCGAAACATAATTAAAATCACGATGATAGCAACAATCATCAGGAGGGGCAAGAGCAGCTGGTTTAGCTTATACGGTTTTCTATGCTGCCTGCGGATTTTCTTTTCCTTCAAATCGTCCATTGAATAAGTTCTGCCTTTTTTGTTTATTTTAATGAAATCAGTTTACCATTATCGGCTGCTGATTGGAATATGGCATCAATTACAACCATGTTTTTAAGTGAATCAGCCAGGGGGAAGCGGGGCACTTCCTTTTTGATCACTACGTTGTAAAAGTGCTCGAAAAGCGTTTCAAAAGTGTCTTCAGCGCGGTAGTTTACACGTTGAACTTCTTTTTCCCATTCAACAATCGTGCTAACAGACTTGTTGTGTCCAGAGAAAGGATGGTCGAGCGTTAAGATTGCGTCTGTTCCAACTACCCTGACCTGGTTTTGAAAGACTGAGTTGAGACCGACGTTAAAACTCCCGAAAACCTGGTTTCCAAAGTCCAGTTGGACCTGGGTTTGCAGATCTACGCCCGAACCACTTTCAAAACAGCGTGCCTGCAAAACCTCTGGCTCGCGCCCAACTGCCATACGCATAAAATCGACAAAGTAGCAGCCCAAATCATACATCGCGCCGCCTCCCAACTCTGGAACCAGGCGAAAATCGTTGGGGTTCTCAAGCGAAAAGCTAAAACTGCCCTCCACGAAGCGAAGCTTTCCAAGCTCACCCTTCTTAATAATTTCGACAGCCTTTTGTATGCGCGAATGATAACGGTAATTGAAACCCTCCATCAACACCAAAGATTTTTCAACCGAAAGAGCAATCATCTGCTGACCTTCATCAGAATTCAGGGCGAAGGGCTTTTCCACTAAAACGTGTTTGCCAGCCTGGAGAGCTTTAATGGTCCAGGGCATATGCAGACTGTTTGGCAGTGGGATGTAGACCGCCTGGATAGTTGCGTCGCCAAGCAGCTCATCGTAGCTGCCATAAGCAACCGGCACCTGCAAACGATCGGCGTAATCCCGGGTGCTGCTCAGATTTCGACCGGCGACAGCAATGACCTGGTTGTTCTTGTTTTTCCGAATTGCCAGGATAACATCTTCCGCGATGCGGGACGTACCGAAAATGCCCCACCTAAGCTCTGGCTTCCGAAAAGGATTGCCCGTGCCCGTGATTGATGATAAGATATCCATAATTACTCACCTATTAACTTTTAAAGATATTGTAGTTGTATTTTATCTATTATACTATCCGCAGTATTATAAGAGGATAAATGTAAAAGGAGAATAAATGACCGTACAAGAGATCGTAAATCAAATCCAGCAGAAGACCGAAGAGGCGCGCCCGGAGATTCTGCGCTTCATGCGAGAAATTTGCGCCATCCCCAGCTATGAGAGTCTGATAGGACCGGTTGGTGAGCGGATCGGCGAAGAGATGAGAAAGTTAGGTTTTGACGAAGTCCGCTTCGATAAAATGGGCAACATCCTCGGTCGCATCGGCGACGGACCGCGCACGATCGTTTTTGATTCCCATATTGACACGGTCGGTATCGGCGACCCCGATGAGTGGCAATGGGATCCTTTTGAAGGCAAGATCGAAGACGGCGTGTTCTATGCACGGGGAGCCTGTGATGAAAAAGGCTCGACTCCTGGCATGATCTATGGCATGGCTTTTGCCCGCGACCTGGGTTTGCTGGATGGCTGGACCGCCTGGTACTTTGGCAACATGGAAGAGTGGTGTGATGGCATCGCCCCCAATACTTTTGTTGAAGTTGACCCAAAGATCAAACCTGATTTTGTTGTGATTGGTGAGCCAACCAAGATGGAGGTCTATCGCGGTCATAAAGGGCGCGTTGAGTTGAAGGTGACTGCCAAGGGCGTTTCTGCGCACGCAGCCAGCAACCATGTCGGCATCAATGCGATTTACCTGCTTTTACCGGTGATCGCAGGCATCCGCGATTTGGAGCCTGAGCTTGGTGACGACCCCTTCCTGGGGCATGGGAAAATTACCGTCTCAGATATGACCGTAAAGACCCCCAGCATCAATGCTGTTCCTGACGAGGCTGTGATTTACATTGACCGTCGTATGACTTTCGGCGAAACGGAAGAAGGGGCGATCGCACAGGTGGAGGCATTGATTCCGGAAGAGAGCAAGGATCGCGTGAAAGTCGAAGCGCTCTTTTATGACGAACCTTCATACACCGGTTTTGTGTTCCCGGTGGAAAAATACTTCCCCGCCTGGGCACTGGATGAAAACCACGACCTGGTGCAGGCAGGCTTGAAAGCCCGCGAAGTCATTGGGTTGGAACTAAAACCTGCCAGCAAATGGTCGTTTAGCACCAATGGGATTTACTGGGCTGGCAAGGCGAAAATTCCCTCAATCGGTTTTGGACCTGGCGATGAAGTCACCGCGCATACGGTAATGGACAGTGTCAAACTGGATGATGTGGTTAAAGCAACCGAGTTTTATGCCATTTTGCCGCACCTGATTCCGTAGTTAAGCATTTGCGGTTGTCCATAGTGGAGGCGCAGAGCTTCCACTATGGTTTTAAACAGCCAACCGGTACAACGTGTATGCCATCTTCCCGGGTATAGGCATATCCGGTGGTAACGATAAGCCGTTTGGCGCGAATTTGTTTTAGAGTTTGGCATGAATTCGTTTTAGAGTTTGGCTTAATTTCGTTGTAGAGTTTGGCTTAATTTCGTTTTAGAGTTTGGCTTAATTTCGTTTTAGAGTTTGGCTTAATTTCGTTTTAGAGTTTGGCATTTTTTTATCCTACGAAGCGAGACGACGTGCAGGGAGACTTCGCAAATGCACGGAATTTAGATCCATGCCCTGCATGACCTGGCGCAAATTCATCGTACACAAAGTGTGTTTTACAAAAATCCCCGGAATGACAACTCGCGGAGTGTGCAGACTGATCAAGTCAAGCAGAGATTTTCTTCGAATGCAAGTCCAATCCACAAATAAGGCATAGCTGAGTATAATCAAGCAAAGAAACCTCAAGGAGAGCAAATATGCAAACTTTTCTACATGGCCGCGATCTGATCGGCGATTTGGATTTTTCTAAAGAAGAAGTTGAAACCGTACTGGAGGTCGCTTGGGACCTGAAACGCAAGCGCGCCCTCAACGAACCACACGCCTACCTGCGAGACAAGGTTTTGGCAATGCTGTTTTTCTTCAGCAGCACACGCACGCGCGGCTCTTTCGAAGCCGGCATGGCGCAGCTGGGTGGCCATGGCGCTTTTATCGACAGCGCAACCACGCAGATTTCCCACGGTGATACCGCCAAAGAAATTGGTCAGATTTATGGGCGCTACTTCGACGGCATCGCTATTCGTCATTGCGACTGGAAAGATGGCAACGAGTACATCAACGAAGTCGCCAAATACTCGCGCGTGCCTGTCTTGAATATGCAGTGCGATATTTATCACCCCTTCCAGTGCCTGGCAGATTTAATGACCATCATGGAAAAGAAAGGTCGCGACCTGAAACGCAAGAAAATTGTAGTTTCCTGGGCTTACGCAGCTTCCTACCTGAAACCGATCTCTGTGCCGCAGTCGCTGATTATCCAGATGCCCCGGTTTGGCATGGACGTGACCCTGGCATACCCGAAAGAATTCCCATTGATGCCCGACATCGAACAGCAGGCAGCCGACGAAGCGAAAAAATGGGGCACATCCTTTGAAATCGTGCACGATATGGATGAGGGTATGAAGGATGCTGACGTGATCTATGCCAAGAGCTGGGGACCGCTGATGACTACCGCTGACCCAGACAAGGGTAAAGTGCTTCAGGATTCATATATGGATTGGATCATGGACCAGCGCAGGCTGGAACTGGCAAAATCGGATGCCATTTATATGCACCCACTGCCAGCAGACCGCGACATTGAGGTGACCAATGAGGTTATCGACGGACCCAACTCTGTGGTCTACGACGAAGCCGAAAACCGACTGCACGCTCAAAAGGCGGTTATGGCATTGACAATGTCATAATTCACTAAAACAAGAATCACCGGGAGGCAATTGCTTCCCGGTTTTTGTTTACTGTTAGCCATTTTCAACCCTCGAATTGATTCTGTTGAGCGATATAGGCGAGTGAGCTAATTGCATAGAGCGGAATATTGACCAACCAATCTTCCTGGCGGTAATCTGACAGAGAGGTTCGGATGGCAATGGAAGGGTTGAATTTTTCAGCGTAAGCAGCAAGACTTTTTGCTCTGAGGTTCTCTGCAGCTTTCACCTCAATGGGTATTATGTCTCCCGATAACTGAACAAGAAAATCTATCTCCCCTGTCGAACGTTCAGCCGAATAGTAAAAAGGGCGGAGTCCCAATTCTGAAACCAACTGTGTTAAAACGTATTGTTCAGTCAAACTTCCTTTAAATTCTTCAAATATGTGAGAACCTTCAAGCAAGGTTTTAGCATCAAGATCACACATCGCCGATAAAAGCCCCACGTCATTTAAGTACAGCTTGAAGGCAGTGGGGTCAGCATATCCTGCCAGTGGTATGCCAGGTTTACTGACTCGGGGAACTCGGATTACCAAACCACAATCCTCCAACCATTGAATTGCATCTTCATAGTCTTTAGACCGTGCCCCGCTTCTTAAGTGACCAAAAATGAATTTTTTATTTTCTTTACCAAGCTGAGTCGGGATACTGCGATAAACCAAGCGCAGTCTTTCGGAGGTGATTCCGGTCGTATGCTTCGAAAAATCGTACTCATAAAGCTGAACCAAATCTTTTTGAACTTTCCTTGCTTTAAGGTAATCCCGATCGTCAAGGTATGATTTTATAACCTCGGGCATTCCACCGAGATAATAATATTGCTTCAATAATAAAATGAACTTATCGCGGAAAACTTTTATCATTTCAAAGTCAGCATTCCGTATCAAGAGCGACAGCGCCTCGTTTCCGGTCGCATCTAAAAACTCCATAAAGTTTAAAGGGGAAATATTCATCAGCTGGATCTTACCCACAGGAAAAGAAATGCCGCTATGCAGTGCTACACCCAAGAGCGAACCGGCTGCAAGGATGTGCAAGTCAGGTCGCTGTTCTTGAAAGTACTTCAATGCTTGGAGTGCAAGAGGAATCTCCTGGATTTCATCGAAAATTATCAATGTGTCCTTATTAATCGGGGTTTGTGATTCAATACTCAGAGCTTCAATAATTCGTTCTATATTGAAATCCTGGTTAAATACAGCTTGTAGACGGGGGTTTTGATCCATAGAAAGATATGCAACTTTGGCAAAATATTCTTCGCCGAAGGTCCGCATCAGCCAGGTCTTGCCCACCTGTCTGGCACCCTGGAGCAATAGTGGCTTTCGCCCTGAATCGTTTTTCCAATTAATTAGTTGTTGCATCGCATTTCTTTTCATATTTCATCCATCCTTCCGCCCAACACAAACCATGTCGGTGTTTATGGATTATACAACACTTTTACGGACGTATTTTTGCTAATAATCACATTAATACGGACGAGTTTTTGTAGGATATTACATTTTTACGGACGTATTTTTGTGACAAGCTTCAACACCCTTCAGATTGCCCATGGAGGCGGTTTGCAGGTTTTCTTTGGAGCCGTGAGATAATGTAAAATCTTCACAGGTGTTATCATAAATACATCGCAACGAGGAGTTTTGCCATCAATACCAAAAAATTCTTATTTTTCGTCAACCTGGCAGTCGGAATCACGCTGGCGATCCAAGCACTGCTGCATCCCACGCTCGACAGCCAAACCAAAACCACCTTTATGATCGTCGCGATTGTTTTCGTCAATTGGGCGATTTTTACCTGGTTGGCATATTCTGTTGCCATGAAGGAAAGCAAAGGTGCAACAGCTTCCAGCCAATCGCAGGGTGTCTCGCAGGACAAGAGCAGGCATGATTGGAAAACCCTGATGGATGTGACCACGCTCGCTTACCAGGTTGTAATCCTGCTGGCATTGGTCTTCCTCAATGTTCTCATGGTTGTCGGGGTGACGGATAGTACTTACCTGGTAGGCACGATTTTGACGGCGATTGTTTTGCCGTTGCTGGTGACCCTAATTGCGAATAGAGTGATAAAACGGAATGGAATCTAACTCTCGTCTCGTCCTACGAAGTGATGGCTTCGCTTGTGGTAGAAATGGATAAAGCTTGCGAGGAAAAGCCTCTTGCTATTCCGTCACATGGACATGAAGATAGTAGAACCTCTTCCGTAAGTGAGATTTTTCTATATCTCACTTACAGAGAAATAGTCTGTATGGATTGTCTTGATTTTATAAACAGTCTGTGTTTCCACGCCAACTTCGTATTCAATCATAAATCTAGCTAGTTGCGCTCCATCAATCAGGACGACTTTTACATCGAGCTGTGGAACGTATGCTTTCGCCTCATTAGAATACTTAGCAGTTGTAATGAAAATCCCTTTTTTTGCGTGTTTTCCTGACAAAGCACCCACAAACTTCTGAATTTCCGGTCGGCTGACTGTCTGGTTCGGATCCCATCTTTTTGCCTGGATATAAATCCGGTCTA
>JAAYZW010000023.1 GCA_012514645.1 Chloroflexota bacterium | reverse complement strand
TCACTGAGCCAAGGGTTTCAACCGAAGATAACCGGCGAATCAACGCGTGACGGCTAACCATCTCGCGCATACCGCCAGCTAGGCTGATGGTAACCACAGCAGGTAAGCCTTCAGGCACAGCGGCAATTGCCAGAGAGATTGCCACCATGAAGAGAGCCAGGGATTCTTCCCAGAACGCTTCAGAAGCAAACCTCACCACATCTGGAGGGGTGAGGAGACGAACAATGCCGATGACAAAGACCAGGGCGCAGACGATCAGCGCCGCGATTCCAAGCGTTTTCCCTAATTCGTCCAGGCGTTTCTGTAAGGGGGTTTGCTCCATTTCAACTGACTGGAGCATGGTCGCAATCAACCCCAGCTGCGTGTGCATGCCTGTGCTGGTGACAATACCCTTACCGCGACCGTAAGTGACCGTGGTGCCAGAAAAAGCGGTGTTTTTGCGGTCACCCAGGGGTATATCTGCCAGCAGATTCCCTCCAGCTACTTTACTAACCGGAACTGACTCACCGGTGAGAGAAGCTTCATCAATGCTCAGATTAACCGCTTCGATCAAGCGCATGTCGGCAGGGATGAAATTGCCAGCTTCAATAAAAACGATGTCGCCTGGGACCAGTTCTCGCGATGACACCATTACGCGATGCCCATCACGCAATACCTGGGCTTCAGGTGTCGCCATTTTCTTTAGTGCCGCCAGCGATGCTTCAGCGCGGGATTCCTGGACGATACCCATGATCGCGTTCAAAACCACGATCAGTAGGATTGCACCGGCTTCTACCCAATCTCCCAAAACAGCAGAGATTATTGCGGCGCCAATAAGCAGCCAAATCACAAAACTGTTAATCTGCTCCCAAAGTTTTTGCAAAAAAGTTCTGCCAGGTTGTTCCTGTAATTCGTTGTAACCAAACTTTTCCAGCCGCTCAGAAACTTCAGTCTCGCTCAAGCCAGAACGAACCGGCACTTCCAGGGTATCGAGGACATCTTCCGGATCCATGGCATGCCAGGATACATTCAGATAGTCATCAACGTTCGATAATATTTTTGCACTCATTAATTGTCAACTCCTCATCAATTCAACTTGTCAATTATAAGTCATTCTGCCTTCGTAAAAAGTGATGAAATTTGTGTGAAAATTTCGCGAACCTGTAATATCACAGTATACGTGCTAAAATCGATGTATGCAATGGAACATTCTTGGTCATCAAACCGCTATACGTTTTCTCCAAAACCACGCGAAACTCGCCAACACCCGTCACGCTTACCTATTGACCGGACCCGAAGGGGTGGGCAGGGAAACCCTCGCCCTGGCGTTTGCAAAAGCGCTCAATTGTCTGACCCCGCCTTCTGAGGGAACCTTTTGCGATCAGTGCCTGCCCTGCCGTCAAATAGAAGAGCTTCGCTATCCCGATCTGACGATTTTGCGTGTTGCTGAAGGAAGCAAAGACTTGAAGATCGACCAAATTCGCGAGATGCAAAAAACCCTGGCGCTCGCCCCTTATCAATCAACCTATCGAATAGTGCTGATCCCTGATTTTCAGCGAGCAACCATTGGGGCGTCCAACGCCCTGCTGAAATCATTGGAAGAACCACCCTCCAAAGCGATCTTGATTCTCACAGCTGATGCCAGGGAGAGCCTGCTTGAAACTATCGCCTCGCGCTGCGAAGTTTTGCGTTTGCGTCCCAGTTCCATTGAAGCCCTTGAAACTTACCTGCGCGAGCAAAAAGCGATCAATCCTAACCGTGCCAAGCGGCTGGCACACCTGGCTGGCGGTCGGGTGGGCAGTGCCATCAGCTTTGACCAAAACCAGGATCTTCTGACCGCGTATGATGAGGCTTTGGCAGATCTGGGTGAATTGATCAATAGCCAGCTGAGAGAACGACTCCAATATGTGGAGAATCTGCAGAAGCGCAAGAGCGCTTCGCGTGAGCACTTTGCTTTCCTGGTGTCTGTCTGGCTGACCTTCTGGCGGGATGTGATGATCAGGCGTGAAGGTGCCGAAATCCCCCTGGTGAATATTGAGCATGAAAACCAGGTCAGCGAGACCGCCCGCTTGATTCCCTCAGAGCAAATTGAGAGCATACTTAATGCTCATGAAAACGCCCTGGTCAACCTGGATGCCAACCTCAACCCCCGACTGGTGATTGAAAACCTGCTTCTGGCACTACCTTTGTTGCAGGTGGCATAATGGCTGCTGAAGAACGTATTTCTGAGCCCATCGGCGAGGTGGAAACAGAGCCAGATCTCGGTCAGCCTTCACCTGAAACCAAGGATATTCCCTTGAAAACCCGCCTTCTCGATCTCTTCCTGACAACTTTGAAGATCGGAGCAACCAGTTTTGGAGCGCCAACCGCCCACATCGCCATGATGGAAAGGGAATTTGTGCGCAGGAAAAAATGGGTTAGCCAGGAACATTTTTTGGATCTTCTCGCGGCTGCGAACCTGATCCCTGGTCCAAATGCCAGCGAAACATGCTATCACGTCGGCTATGCCCACGCGGGGTATCCCGGCTTGATCGTCGCGGGGGTTGGCTTTATCACGCCCTCGTTCATTACCGCCCTGGCAGTAGTCTGGATTTACATGACCTACGGCAACCTGCCCCAGGTGGAAGGTGTTTTCTATATGCTTAACCCCCTGGTACTGGCTATCGTGCTCGAAACGACCTGGCGCATCGGTAAAGCCAGCCTGGCAGGTTGGAAACAATTGCTCATCTTCGCCCTGGCAATTGGCGCAAAGTTGATGGGGATCAACGAGGCTTTGATCTTAATTGGCGGCGGGCTCGTTGGTGTCTTGCTGCATCACGTCATGGTCAAATGGGAAAACGGCATGCCGCCCGCCCAGATGCTGCTGGCTTTCTTGCCGCTGCCCGCGGTCACGGAAGCTGCAGGCAAATTGCTGGAACAAGCCAAAGCAACTTTCGGAGAAATATTTATCTATTTCTTCCGAACGGGTTCAATCCTTTTTGGTTCGTCGCTGGTTTTATTTGCATTAATCGAAGAGGATGTTATCAGTCGGTTTGGTTGGTTAACCTCCCAACAATTGACCGATGCAATTTCAATGGGTCAAATCACACCGGGACCAGTGCTCGCGGCGACTACATTTATCGGTTGCATGACCAGTGGATTTTGGGGAGCAGTCGCGGCAACTGTTGGCGTTTTTCTGCCGTCATTCATCATTGTCGCGGCAACCGCGCCGTTGGTTAAGAAAATGCGGGAAAACCACCTGACAAGCAGCTTTTTGAAAGGCATCAACCCTGCCGTGGTTGCCATGATCCTCTTTGTCTCTTACAACCTTGCACAAAACGCTTTGGTGGATGTTGTTACCATCAGCGCAATGATAGGAGGTTTGGCGGTGCTACTGTTCACCGAAGCACAACCCTACGTGCTCGTTATCGCTGGTTTTGTGCTTGGCATTTTGAGGATAATAATTATCACATAGGCATCGCGATCTTCTCGTTCCGTGCCGTCTGGCACGCGGCTTGTCCCGTTCCGTTTGCCGGCGTGTTGTTTGTGGGTTTGCGAAATGTGCGACCCAACTTCCCCGCGTGGTGATCCATTTGGTACAATTTGCTGGCAATGAACTCATTAATCGAAAAACTCAACCCCCAACAACAACTTGCCATTTCCGCGCCGCCCGGACCAACGCTGGTGCTGGCTGGACCGGGCTCTGGTAAAACGCGCGTCTTGACCTACCGAATCGCATACCTGATCAGCGTTATGAATGTGCCAGCCTATAACATCCTGGCGGTCACTTTCACCAACAAAGCCGCCAAACAAATGGCGGAACGGGTCACCCACCTGATTGGTGAGCATGCCGAAGGCGTCTGGTTGGGCACTTTCCATTCAATTTGTGGTCGCATTCTGCGCCGTGAGGCAGACTTGCTGCCGGTGAACAGGAATTTTGTCATCTTTGATACAGACGACCAGGAAGCCTTGATGAAGCAAATTCTCAAGGACAATAGCATTGACGAAAAACTACTCAGACCCGCTTCCGTCCTGGCAGCAATTTCCAAAGCAAAAAACGACCTACTGGGTCCTGAGAACTACCCGGTAAAGGATTTTCGGGATGAGCAAGTAAAGCGCCTGTACGCTCTCTATCAACAAAAATTGGTCCAGAATAACGCCATGGATTTTGATGATATGCTTGTTTACACCAACCATCTCTTCGAGACCTACCCCATTGTACGGGAGACCTACGCCCATAAAT
>JAAYZW010000243.1 GCA_012514645.1 Chloroflexota bacterium | reverse complement strand
GACGTGGCCAAGTGGTAAGGCAGGAGTCTGCAAAACTCTCATCATGGGTTCAATTCCCATCGTCGCCTCTTTTTGTTTAATTACGTTAATCAGTTAAGCGCCTCATATCATCCTGAGTTTTTATTCACGCTCACTGCCATCTTCGTAGGGCGGGATTGGAAGCACTGTTACGATAATACTGCGGAAACCTTCGCATGCTTCCTATCGCCATTGCCTTTGGTATGGATGGTGGATTGAGTCCAGACCTTAGGATTGTGAGTCAGCAATTCGGGTGTGCTCAATCTCGGCTTACAGATCCGCCATCTATTCAAGACCCGCTGATGCGGTGCAACACCACTGCTATTACAAGCAAAATTCCCAAAACCCGGTGCATATTCGCCATGTTGCTGCGGCGATTTTTATCGGTCTACCTGGACAGCCCCATACCCAAGACGCTCTGGATTACCAAAACCAGTCCCGCTATCAATCCTGCAGTCGGAACAAAGCTAAAGTGAAGATACTGCAGAACGAAATGAACCACGATCGCTGCTAATGCCACCAATCCGGCATAGCGATGGGTTTTTGTAACGAATTGGTACACTTTTTTGAGCAGGTTGGGTATTGTTTTGCCTTGCTTACGATATTGCCCGACCACAGCCGCAAAAATGGGGCGTAAAGCCAAATAAAAAATGCTGAGCAGCCCAATTGCTCCGAAAGCACTACCAAAATTATTCATATTCTCTCTCCTCAGTTGAAAATTCAGTTAAAAATCTTAAAAGGTCCGCCAGGTTCTCACAAACCAGGTCAGGTTGATAACTCGATTTAACCAAATCTCCCCGTTTGGTTTCACCGCTGAGCACCAGAGTGGTCTTCACCCCGGAAGTCTGCCCCAGGGCAATGTCGGTATAGAGCCTGTCTCCTACCATCATCATCTCGCTTACATCAAGTTTCCATTTTTGGGCGAGCTCCTTCACAATCCCCGGGTTCGGTTTGCCCAATATTACATCTGGTATTCTGCCCGTGCTGGTTTCAATCAAAGCCATAAAAGAGCCGATATCCGGAAGCGGTCCGATAGGTGATGGGCAATTCAAGTCTGGATGTGTGGCAAGATAAGGAAGACCGCGCCGCAGATAGAGGCAAAAATCGACCAGTTTTTGGTAGGTAAGCTCCGTGTCATAACTCAAAACGAGCACATCGGGGTCATCTTCCACAAGGTCAATTCCTCCGTCAAGAAAATTGCGCTGCAGACTTTCAGTGCCCACAAGGAAGACTTTTTTGCCGGGGAAGTTGCTTTTCAGGTATGCGATAGTCGCATCTCCAGCGGAATAGATACGGACATCTTCTTGCTTCACCCCCATCCCGGTCAGCTTGGCAACATACTCCAGCTTCCCGCGTGAGGTGTTGTTTGTCAGAAAGGTAAATCTGATCTCGTTTTTATTAAACCAGTCGAGAATTTCGAGCGCACCTGGCAGAAGAGCATCGCCCAAAAAAAAGGACCCATCCATATCCAGAATAAAAGCTGAAGGTAGTTGATTAAGGTGTTTTTTCACAGTTAATTGCATTTTACTAATAGAATTTATATAATAAGTCTTAATAATAAACTAAAACCAAAAATAAGGAGAATAATGGAAACCAAAACCTATTCTGTCCCAAACATAAACTGTATTCACTGTGTCAACAGGATTGAGCAAGCTTTGTTAGCCATTGAAGGCGTCGATTTCGTTGAAGCTGACCTCGTAAGCCTTAATGTAACTGTTGATTTCGAATCACCAGCGGACGATCAAAGCATACGCCAGACTTTGGAGTCGATTGGATATCCGGCGACCGTATGAGCGAAAAAGAACACGTCAATCTGCCAATTTTGGGGATGACCTGTGCCAATTGTGCGGTTAGTGTTGAACGTGCCTTAAAGCGAACAGAAGGGGTGGACGAGGCGCTGGTCAACCTGTCTTCAGAGCGTGTGGCTGTCAGCTATGACAGCGACCGTACGGAATTGACCGACCTGGTCCACAGCGTTCAGAATGCCGGGTACGATGTAGCCACCGGCG
>JAAYZW010000242.1 GCA_012514645.1 Chloroflexota bacterium | reverse complement strand
TGCCGTCATCAGTGGTGTAATAAAGGTGGTCACTGACCGCTGCCAGTTCATCTTTGAGGATCAGGAGATCTTTATTGCGGGCGCCAACGATTGTGGTGACTTCGTTGCCGGCTTGTTTGAGGGCGCGGGCAACCGGATAGGCAACCGCGGCGCCAACGCCGCCGCCAACAACACAGACTCTGCCAAAATTTTGGATGTCGGATGGGTTTCCGAGCGGTCCGAGTATGTCATGAATGCAGCCGCCAATTTCTATTTGGTCCATGCGGGCGGTGCTTTTGCCGACAGTCTGCACGATCAGACGGATTGTGCCAGCTTCGGCATCCTGGTCGACGATGGTGAGTGGCACGCGTTCGCCATCCTCGCTTAATCGCAAAATAACAAACTGACCTGGTTGAGCTTTCTTGGCGATGTAAGGGGAGTAGACCTGGTAAGACTTGACGCGATCGGCAAGTGTTTCTTTGTGGATGATGGTATTAAGTTCTATGGGAGGCTCCTGCTAAGTGATGTGGGGAGGATGGTCTTACTCCTCGGGGACTAAAAGGCACCAATAAAGGTTTTCACCCTTATCCCGATTCAAGGAATAGACCAGGCAATATTGTCCGGGGGTGAGCTCACTTTCTGGCGTGAGAACATGCATATTATTTTCTGCGGCAATCGTGGTGTATGCGATTTCTTGGTCGGCGGCATTACGAAGCTGCAGCCGCTCGTCCAGGTTGACCACCAGCGTGTTGATAACGATCTCGGGCTGGGTACTGCTGGTTATAGGGACGCCCTCAAGATTCTCAGGGAGCAACTGGTTCATTGCCATCTCGACATACTGGTCATTTTCGAGAATGAAAACACCATTCGAGGCAGGATGAACTGCCAATACCTGGGTGGGGCGGCTGAGGTAAGGGATATCGACATTCAGGAGTGTTGAGCCAATCAGGATGCCGATAATGATGAAGATCATAAGGGTAAAACCATAGAGCACAATATCCAGCCAGGGTTTACGTTGGGAGGCTGGGGCGGCGGTCTCTGTGGTTGGTGACAGACCAACGCTTCCGGTTTGAAGCACTGGCTCGGGCATGGGGTTGTGAGCCGAAACATGAGCAGCTGCCTGGGAGGGTGTTGACGCTGGCTGACTGAAGACGCCAATCGGTCGGGTGTAATCTGACAGTTTTTCTCCGGGTTTGGGGGGAATGTACTTCTTTCTTTCGATAAAAGCCAGTCCGCGCTGGGCTGGTCGGTTGCCAGGGTCGATCTCGAGTGCTTTTTTCAGGAAAATTGTTTGCTTTTCTTCATCTTCGATAATGGCAGAGAGCCACACCCAGACATTTGCGTTTTCGGGTTCTTCGACAATGGCATCTTTTAAATGACCCAGCGCTTCTTCCATCAAACCGGATTTGGCTGCTTCGATTCCTTTTTCTAATGATGATGCCATAGTCTCTCTCCAATTGGGATCATAGTTGCTAAAATTTTACCATACGGAGAGTTAATTTCGTAACCACCTCTACAAAGGCGCAATTCTCAATGTGATATCAAACAACGGCACTTAGCCTTGATAAAGCCTAAGGGGAGGTCTCAATCGTAAGCATTCAATAATAGCTTAACTAGTCAGACCTCCCCATCTCAAGAACTGAGGACAGGCATTGAAAGCTGAAAGATTACCGTAATACCTGCAGGGGGGATTTTGCTGATTAAAACATTTCAGTATTGTTCATGTTCTGAACCCACCCTTACGGTTGTTATAATTCCATTTAAATTAGTATTGCAGCAGCCTCAAAACCGTGCATTCTGTATTTTAGATTTTAATATTTCCTTATTCACAATTGCTGCTACAACTGGAGACGGAATGAAAATCGCGATTATCAGTGACACTCATAATAATTTAAACAATATTCAGGCAGTCAGACAATTGATTTTGGCCGAGGGGGTAAAGGTTATCATCCATTGCGGCGACCTGACTGAACCTGACGTCCTGGATTATTTCGGGGATTTCCGACTATATGTTGTTTATGGGAACGGAGATTACGGTCCGGATGTGAGCGAAAGACTTGAGTGGCTTGGAACTGAAAACCAATCTGACAACAACCTGGTGCTGGATTTTGATGGCAAAAAGATTTTTGTGGCACATGGGCACGATGTTGCCGGATTAAACCGGGCGATTTCGTCTGGTTTGTATGATTACGTCTTTCATGGTCACACTCACCGATGTAGAGGTGAAAAAGTTGGCAATTCTCGCGTGATTAACCCCGGTTCCCTGGGCGGGAAGAAGGTTGGAGCGCGCTCTTTTGTGATCCTGGATCTGAAAAATGATAAATTGAAGATCATTGTGGAGCCATTTAAGCCATAATAATGAAGCCTGTCATCCTGAGTCTCAGTTGCGAAGAATCTTACTGGTTGGAGGGGTAAGATCCTTCACTTCGTTCAGGATGACAAAGACGACTCTGAGCTTTTGTGGGGAAGAATCTTGCCGGTTGGAGGGGTATGATCCTTCACTTCGTCAGAATGACAAAGATGGCTTTGTTCAGGATGACAGTCCTCTCTGGTAATGTTCTATCCCAATTATGGCAGGAACTCCCTCTTATTGAATGCTTTAGTCAATTCGAATGATTAACAAATCGAGCAAAGGCTTGCGAAAATTGTGGGAATGTGTATAATAACTGCCTATCGGGGCGTGGCGCAGTCCGGCTAGCGTGCTTGCATGGGGTGTAAGAGGTCGAAGGTTCGAATCCTTTCGCCCCGACAGAAAAGGCCCTGGGACTTCTCCCAGGGTCTTTCGTATCATTGACGGGTTTCAAGACATCCAGAAAACTTTGTGGTCGTGTTATTGACCCGCTATCACCAACGGTAGAAAAAGATCAAACATTTCAACCGGTTCCTGCGGTGTCGGCACCTTTGCGATCGCGCAATTGGATAGCTGTGAACGGCAGACCGTCTCGTTATCCACTGCTTCGATCTTATAGAAATAATTCCGGTCGAACTGGATATTGGTGTCTTCGAAGCTGTTGGTCGTGACCTGCGCAATCTGGGTCATCGCACCCTGGCAGGTCGCGGTGCCGCGGTAAACATTGTAGGTTTCCGCGCCAGCCAATGCCTGCCAGGTCAGCAGCACCGATTCTTCTTGTGTCGTGGCTTTGAGGACCGGGTCGCCGCCAAAACATTTTCCCATCGGGTTTGCCAGGCTGGCGACTGTGCCAACCCCAGCCTTAACCGTTGCAAAAGTCGCTGGCATATACATCTTGTCGATTGTGTCGGTTATTCTGTGATAATGTGGATTTTCATCTTTCCGCCCGCCACAACCATAAGCTGGGTTTGATGCCGGGTGAGCGTCCATATTTTCAAGTATCTCGATAGCACCAACACCTGCATTCCAAAACGAGGCATGATCAGAAGCCCAGATTGCCCCGGTGGTGATGTAATCGTGGGAAAGACCGAGGTTATAGTTGTTGTTTACATCAGTAAAACAGGTGCCGACTATATTTGAGCTTGCCATCTCGCCAACGTGCAGCTCGATGCACATATCCTGATCGTTGTCGTAGCCAAACATATCCAGGTTGACCACACCGAGGATTTTGCCCATCTCCTCAGGATGGTTGGCGACATAAGCTGCGCTGCCCTCGAGCCGCTGCTCTTCACCGGTAAAGAAGATTAGCTTGATCGTATAATCAAATTTATAGAAACGCAGCCAATAGGCAGCTTCCATGAGTGCGGAAACACCGCTGCCATTGTCTTCCGCGCCTGGCGCGAGTGTGTTGGCTGCATTGGAAGTGCTATCCAAATGGGCAGTCATCAGCACGAATTTGTCGGCGTTTGGTCCATGCCCTGGAATTGTTACAATTTTGTTTTTCCAAACAGCTTTATCATCCGGAGATATTGCTTGTGGCATCGATAATTGGCTGCTTATTGATTGCTCTGTCTCAAGATAACTCAATTCATCATCAGGCTGTATGAGTATTTCTTCCGTAAGCACATTGGACTTTGGGTAATTATAAGAATGATCAGTCAAGGTTACGTCTTCCACATACCCGAGCTTCAATAACTCCTGGTGTAAGTAATCATATGCCATAGCGTTTGGATTATTAACAAACAGCTGGTGAGAATAACGGGTTTTAATGGTTCGGGGCACGCCGTTGATTAAGACTGAATTTTCGCCGCTGAAATCGCGAAGCCACTTTTCAACGCTGGTCTGCGTAATTTGAGCGAGCATGGTGCTAATATCCCCATCGGGTCCGCAAACCTGGGCTGAATTTTGGGCAGTAACTTCTATGGGAACAAATGAGAATAACAATACAAACAATACAAGCACAAGAACAAGTCTGGTCTTTTTCATGAGATCCTTATTATCGGTTATTTATGTGTGCAGGCTTAGAGCTTGCCATGCGCATAGAAGGTGGGAATGAAGACGGTCGCCTGACCCTTGAGCCAGCTTTGCATTGCTTCTTCCTTGATTTCCAAAATGCGTTCGATCGGTGCCATACCGCCGAGGTCGTAGGCGATCATATCCCAATCGGACTCAAAGGCATCCAGTGAAGGTTGGCGCCATTCTCCGGCGAGCAGCCCAAGGTGTACGCCCTGCAAACCGGCTTCCCGAAGCATCCAGCCAAGCTTTCTGCCCATTGTCAGATCGACACCCTGGAAGGAAAGCGAGTGATTTTGCATCACGCCGATATTATGGAACAACTGGGGGTAGTCGATTCGTGACTGGTAGTCGGGTTCAGCGGCAGCAACAACAAAACCACCTGGTTTTGTGACGCGCTTCATCTCTTTAATTGCCTCCTGGGGTTCCTTGAGCCACATCAGGAAATAATGACAAATGGTGAAATCAAAACTTGCGTTTTTGAAGGGCAGTCTAAACCCATCGGCGCAGGTCATAGGAGAGTCTGGATCACGGCTCAGTGAAAATTCGCAGCGCTGAAGGTCGATATCCACCCCGAACGGTCTCAGCCCCTGGTATTTAAAATCTGGGAAAAGAGCGCCGGTTCCTGAACCAACTTCAAGTACGGTCTGACCTGGTGTCGCCTTAAGCTTATCGAAGATAAAGCGTCGTAGGTTTTTGGTCCAACGGGCTTGCATTAGATAACGGTTATGCCAATCAGCTGTTTTCATAGAATCTCCTTTGTTTTTTTACAATTTTACAATAAGTTCGTGCCAATCGGTATTAATCAGGCTTCCCAGACTGTGTTCTGGAAAATCCTGGGGAGTTAAACTGCCATCAGGCATGACAGTGTAGTATGCAGGCTCTTGTACGGACACTTCGGGGCTAAAAAGTTTTGCCTGCTGCGACAGACCAGGGTAAACGGGGAAGGGCAGGTCGTGCTCAATGTGAATGCCCTGATTTGTTAGCTGATGATTGAGGTGGGCAGCCTGGTCGTGCGCGTCGAGCTCGGCGGCATAAAATGAAAATGCGTTTGCTCCGGCAGCAACCAACTCTTTTGTCCAGGCAAATGATTCTGAGTGGTAATGGACCGGGAAACGAATGCAGGTAAAAAGATCCTGGTCAAAAATCGGTTTTAACAAGTCGAGGTCCTGCTTGCTTTCAGGGTCAAATTCGAGAATCAGGTGGTCGAGCCCGCTATCAAGCAGCGTGTCAAGGTAATCCGGATCCTGATAAAGGCGGGGAGAGGCAGAGAGAAGCCCGGAAACCATGCCGAGTTGTTCGGTGTAACTGAGCAGATCAACCAGGTCAGACCGCAAGGTTGGTTCGCCGCCAATGAAAACAACCTGGGGGATGCCGGCGTCAAACAACTTTCGAATAATTGCCATCCACTGTTCCGTTGAAAGTTCCTCGTCAGAGCCAGCTTGCTCTTCCCAACGGTCGGTCAGGCAAAGGTTAACCCTCAAGGCGACATCGGAAGGGGTTTCGGTTGAAAGGCTGTCAAAACCTGTTTCAGCCAGGTTGGGTGCCTGATCAGGGTTGTTGACGATATGGATAATTTCCTGGTTGAAATTCCGCAAGTCATGCTCCAGGGCAGCCTCTTCGATCTGGTAGCGCTGCAAGGAATGCTCGACAATCTCCTGTTCGGACATGCCGCGCATCTTCAGCCAGGCGATGTAAGTGCCGGTTGGGTTGAGCCGCAGGACGGAGGTGGCATTGACGATCAGGATGCCGGTCTCATCCGGTAAAACTCTCAAATGCAGACGGTATTGAAGCGGATCTTCCTCTGGCGTATGATAAGTGTAAAAGCCAAGGGGTGTCGGTGCGAAAGTAGCTGGTGTTACGCGTAGTTGTTTGGGCATGGCTATCTCCTGCTGATTACCAAATCGCGATAAATTGGCTCTGGTTTCTGTTGATCCCGGGCAAGAGGGCAGCCGCCGCCGCACTCTTGCAGGAAATCGCAATATTTACATTCGTCTGGAATGTTTTGGCGGTTACGTAAACTCAGGCAGAGCGGATGGTTCCAAATTTGGTTCCAAGGGTCCGAAAGGATGTTGCCGACAGCCTGATAATAGGATTGACAGGGGATAACACTGCCATCCGGCTCTACACACATATTGTAATATGCGGCAGTGCAGCCTTTGATGCCCAGGTCGAGCATAAGCGGGTCGAAATGGCAGTACTGGGTCGGGGTATACCAGATCAGGCGCTGCTGGTTTACATTGGTTTTACCGATCGCCAGGTTCAGCAATTCCGGCAATTGTTCTTCACGCAAGCCGGTATCCACCGTTTTGCCTTTACCTGAATAAATTAAGGCGTTTAACCCAACCGTCGGAACACCCTCGTGTGCCAGGAAGTCGAGCGTTTCCTGCAGTTTGCTGGCATTGTTATCCAAAAGGGTGGTGTTGGTCATCATGTAGAGGTTCGATTTCAGCACGTTGCGCAAGCCTGCCAGCGTTTGCTCCCAGGAACCGCTTCTGCCGACCATCGCATCATGAATTTGCGCGTCATGCGATTCAAGCGTAATTTGCACATGATCGAGCCCGGACAGTACCAATTGATCGAGAAAATCCTGGTCTGCCAGGCGCATCCCATTGGTGTTGATGCCGGTGACCATGCCTTTTTGATCGGCGTAGGCGACTAGTTTGGGCAGGTCGTTTCGCAGGGTCGGCTCACCGCCCGTAAAAACGACATGGGGGATGCGGATTTCCCAGAGTCGGTCGATTACATTTTTCCAGTCTTCAGTTGAAAGCTCAGGGTAATTGCGGGCTCGGGCATTGTAGCAATGGGCACAGTCGTTGTTGCAGCGATAGGTAATTGCAAGGTCCATGCGGTAGGGCGCACTTAGTTTTGCTGAAAAAGGCATATTTGTCGAAAGACCAAGATCGCATATTGGGCAGGCACCGCTGTTTTCATCGATCAGCGCTTCAATTTTTGCAATGGTTTCGTTGTAATCTGCTTGCAGCGAAGCTTTGGGCGCGTCAAATTTATCGCCGAGAAACTTGATCGCCTCGACATGACCGACTTTATTGAGATGAAGATACGCCATCACCAGGGCGGTCGGGTTGAGATAGATGATTTTGGAGGCATTCACCACCAGCAAACCAGAGAGATCTTCATCGACACGCAGATGCAGCCTGGATTTCTGACTTTCGTCAGCAATATCAAATTTGTAGATTCCAGCTCCAGGCAAGCGCGGCACGGTGCTTTCCATCAATGTTTCCCTGTCTAGCGACCACCACCAGCGCAGGCACAGGCACAGCCGGCACACGCACAGGCGCAGGCACACGAGCTTCCGCCACCGCCGCCTCTGAAACCGCTGGAACCACTGCTCGGTCGGCTGATGGGGATTGGGTTGGTACGGTTGGTCACGCCGCTGGTAAAGCCGGTCAGATCACCGATGATGCCCGATGAGACCGCAGCGGTACCGTTTATGATCGAAGCGGCAAAGTCTGAGCCGGGAATATTTGGCATTGAGAACGAGGGTTTCGAACCACCGCTGCCCGATGTCGAAGGTGCAGGGCTGGCAAGACCGGATGCGCCGCCAGCAGACGGGGCTGCCGCGAAACCGGGATTGTACAAACCCCACCAGCGTGGCAGAAACACGGGCGTATTGATGAAAGTCTGTTGGGTGCGATTGTCAAACTGGTTGTCCAGCATGGTCCATTCGAGCGTGTGATCGAATTGCGCGCTCTTAATCTCGGGGGTTTCAGCGCCTTCCACTGCTAACCAGGCTCGCCTGACAATATCGGTGTAATATGCTTTGGTTTCAGCAGGGCTGAAGCCTTTCAGCTTCTTTGAGATATCGTCGACCAATTGGATCAACATTGCCTGCAGTGCCTTCCGCTGCTGGTTCTTGGTAGGAGCTGAGAATGATTTGATAAACTTGGATTCGTAAGCGTAGAGACCTTCTGGTAAGGGTTGGATTGCCTCGACCTTTAATGGCTCTTTTTCGACGACTTTAATCGCTTCCTTTTTAAGAAGACCAAAGAGGATCATCGTTAAAACTTTGTCCAGCGGTTCTTCGAGCAAAATCCCTGCTTCCACCGCTGTAAGCCCTCTACGGATACCTTTACCATCAACGGCAAGCTTGGGTGGGAAATATTGAAGTTTTCGGGCTTTTGTTTGTTTTTGCTGGCTTTTTCTTGCAAAAACCGCAACTCCGATTATTGCAAGAATTGGGATCGCGCAAGGCAGACTGCCCAACAAACCTGTAAACAGACCCCCAAGTCCGCTGCCGCTACCACCTGAGGGTGGGCTGGGTTGTTCATAGTCATCCGGGTCGGCGATTGCGCCAGCTGGAACCGCGCTGGCAGGGAAGGCTGCGCCGAATTCGTATTCAGTGTGCACATTGGCATTGTTCGTAAACCAGGAGTAATAGACACGACCATCGGTCGTGAATGAAGCTTCACTGATATCCTCACCGGGCCAGCTGCGGGGGATGTAATAGACGCCTTCTTCTCCAGCAACTGCGGGGGGAAGCACGATGGTCATACGATATGCGGTATTTTGAGAACGGTCATATTCTGAACCAAAATAGTTTGGCGTGAACTGGAAGTTGACGAAATCTTCTCGATCGTCCTGGTCGTAAGGAAAAAGAATATCGGTAATGCCTGGAACGGTGGCAATAACGGTCCCTTGCTGACCGGGCTGTATTGCCAGGTTCCCGAGCGCAAGTTCAGCACCGGCGACGTAGGCGGAGTCATTGACCTCCGGCATTGGTTGACCATCTATTGTGGCAACAATATCGCGAAGGTTGTAATCAGCGTAGGGCAATGCCAGATCGACAAAATCGATCGGGCTGGCTGATGGATCGTTTTGGAAAACCATGTAATAGTAAAGCGTGACACTGCCATCTTCTTCAATGTAGGCTTCAACCTCGTACACTGGCAGGCTGAAGCGATAGGTTTGCGCATGAGTTGGTACTGCTGGTACAAACACCAGTAATACCAGCAGCAAACCCAAAGCTAACAGGATGGCGCGTTTATTAAATTTGCCTGCTACCATTTGGGCTCCTCGGTTAGGTTGTAAGTGGTGCCACAGCTTGGGCATGTGACCACAGGTGCGCCGTTGACCATCTTGATGTCCTCTGGTGACAATGGCGAGCCGCAGGAGAGACACTTCATCGTGTCCATCTGAACATTGCCGGGCAAGTCAAGGTTGATATTGTAGACCGTGTCGCCCTCTGCTTTAGCTTTGGCAGCCAGGCGCACGCCTGCATAGATCAGGGCGAAGCCGACCAGCAATCCGATGATCCCGACAATCAGCCATGAGGGGCTTCCGTCCGGGCTAAATGATCCAAGAATAAAGAGGAACGACAGGATGATCGCGATTGCGGCTAAAATGTAGGATATGATCGTGCCAGTTTTCATATAGTACTCCTTCCAGAGCTGTCTCTGAAAAATATTACCTCAGGATAACCAGGTTAACCTTATATAATATAGTCATCTTGATGATAACATTAAACTGCTATTTGACGCTATCGCACTATAATAAAAGTATGCGTTTCAAAAGTCCGTAGTCAAGGAAAAAAAGAGGAAGTTCCAATACAATATGTTTTGAGAAAAAACGAAAAGAAAGGAACTTCCAATGACCATATCAGTCAAACAAATTATAACCCTCAAG
>JAAYZW010000241.1 GCA_012514645.1 Chloroflexota bacterium | reverse complement strand
GAGAAAAACTAACCTGGAAACAATGGGCAGTACGTTTTAATGAGGGTCTAAAAGCCTACGAATTCCTGCTAAACCCCGATCTTTTCATCCTGGGTGGTGGCGTTAGTGCTCGTTTCGAAAAATATGAAAAATACCTCAATGTCAATACGAAGGTTATTCCCGCCCAACTTCAAAACATGGCAGGCATTATCGGCGCGGCAGTTGCCGCTAAAGAAAAACTTATTTAAGTAGACCAGGAGAAGAAAGGGCAGGTATCGAATAAATACCTGCTTTTTTGTGTAATGGAAAGCACGGAAAAAAACAAACCACCTTATCTGCTCTTATTACTTGGGATCCTGGCAGTGTCCACAGCGGCGATTTTGATCAAACTGGCGCTGCCATATGCCAGCCCGATTGCTATCGCTTTTCACCGCCTGGCATTTTCAGCAGCTATCGCAATCGGAATTTTACTTGTCACAAAACGTGATCAAAAGTTACAGATTGACCGCAAACAGCTTGGTTTATTGATACTATCGGGGATACTGCTGGCGGCTCATTTTGCAACCTGGACCTGGTCTTTGGACCTGGTTTCGGTGAACAGTTCAGTCATTTTCGCGACCACCTCTCCGTTATGGGTGGGTTTGCTTTCGCCGCTGGTTCTTAGAGAAAAAGTTCCCAAGCGGTTTTATGTCGGCGTTTTGTTTGCGTTTGCAGGCGGGCTGCTGATCGCGCTGCTCAATCAAGGTGATTCCGGTCAGAGCACGCTTTCAGGACTATTAATGGCACTCTTCAGTGCCTGGATGATTGCCGGTTATCTGTTGGTTGGTCGAAAAGTTGCTGCACAGATATCCACTGAGCTTTATGTCAGCTATGTTTACACGATTGCGGCGATTGTGCTCGGTTTCGTCATGTTGTTAATCGACAAGGGTTACCAGGCATACCAGGCAAACGTCTATCTGGTCTTGTTCTTGCTGGCATTGGTACCGCAAACACTGGGGCACACTTCTTTGAACAAGGCGATGAAATACCTGCCAGCCAGGACGGTTTCGCTGGCTTTACTTTTCGAACCGATTGGTTCCAGCATTCTGGCGATCTTATTTTTAAACGAAATACCGTCAACGGTTGAGATCGCTGGCGGCATTCTGATCTTATTCGGTTTGTTTTTCGCTTCGAGCGCAAAGGCTAATGAGGCATAACCTCGTCTCCACGCTGTGAATTTAGCCAATTGGTGTAGGCGATTTTTTGTTCTACGGATAATCTGCTGTAGAGCAAATTCATTTTGCGGATGCGATTGTTCAATATTGAAGAGAGCGTGCCAGGAGCTATCCGCCATTTCCAGTTCCCAGCTGTTGTGCCGGGCAAGTTGAAACGGCTCTCCTCACCCAACCCAAGGAAGTCTTGAATAGGTGCGACTGCAAACAAAGCAACCGACTGCCAGACAGATCTGATCATCGCCTCAGCAACCTCACTTTCATCACTGAAATGCAGGTAATCACGGCAAAACTTCTTCTCAACCGGAGTTGCTGCATCGTACCAGCCGCGGGCGGTGTTGTTGTCATGTGATCCGGTATAAGCAAAACAGCGTACCGGGTAGTGGTGCGGCAAAAAGTCGTCTTCAGGGTCGCCAGAGAAGCCAAATTGCAAAATTTTCATTCCTGGAAGTTCAGAAGCATCCCGCAACGCTTCAACATCTTCTGTGATAACACCCAGGTCTTCAGCAATAATAGGCAGCTTTGGGAATTGCCGTTTTAATTCTGTGAACAATTCCACAGCAGGGCCAGGAATCCACTGTCCCTCAATGGCAGTTGGCTTACCGAAAGGTACGTGCCAGGCAGCCGCAAAACCTCTGAAATGGTCCAAGCGAACCATGTCCACAAGTTCGAGCGTCGCACCCAGGCGGGTAACCCACCACTCGAAGTTTGTCGATTGGTGGTAAGTCCAGTCATAAAGAGGGTTGCCCCACAGCTGTCCGGTCTCTGAGAAGTAATCAGGCGGCACGCCGGCGACAAAAGTTGGGTTCAACTCGCCATCGAGCAAGAATAACTCTGGTCGTGCCCAAACATCCGAGCTATCTAATGAAATCACGAAGGACATATCACCGATTATTTGAACTTTTTTTTCAACTGCAAAAGCCTTCAGGCGCAGCCACTGCCTGAAAAACAGGAATTGGTTGAACTTGTGTTTGCTGATCTTGTCAGCAAGCCCGGTTTTAGCCTCCTCAATTGCTGTGGTCTGCCGTCTTTTAAGCGGTTCGGGCCAGTCAACCCAAGGGCGCAGATTCTGTGTTTCTTTAATTGCCATGAAAAGGGCATAGTCATCCAGCCAATCGCTTTTTTCCTGACAGAAGCGATCGAAATCATAGCGTAAGATTGTTTCACCCTGGCGATCAAAGGCATCAAAAGCTTTGTTCAGTAAAAGCGTTTTCCACTCGATCACCGGTCCATAATCGACCTCATCAATGGGAAATTCAGGTCTTTCTTTAAGGTCAGCGCTGGTTAATAACTCGTCTTCGAGAAGCAAAATCGGGCTGACCAAAAAAGGGTTGCCAGCATAGGCAGAAAAGCATTGGTAGGGCGAATCGCCATATCCGGTCGGACCCAATGGCAAAATCTGCCAGAGCTGTGTGCCGCTGTGGCTTAAAAAATCTACCCATCGAAACGCTTCTGGTCCGAGGTCGCCAATCCCATCCGGACCCGGCAGGCTGGTGGGGTGCAGTAAAATACCTGATTTTCTAACAAGTTCCATTAACGTTTTCCCTTAAAGCGACTTATACACGTCATAATATTTTGCCGCCGATTTTTTCCAGGCAAAATCCGCCTCCATGGCATTTTTTTGAAGCTTATGCCAGGTTCCCGGGTCGGCAAAGGTGTCCAGCGCCAGGGTTAAACTGCGCAGAAAACCCTCAGCTGTTTTATCTTCATACAAGAAACCTGTGGCGTTTTCAGGGTCTCTGCTGAAATCGATAATTGAATCAGCCAATCCCCCGGTTTCGGTTGCCACCGGTAGATTACCGTAGCGCATCGCGAACATTTGAGAGAGCCCGCAAGGCTCATAGAGCGACGGCATCAAAAAGATGTCTCCAGAAGCATAAAGAACATGCGAAATCACCTCATCATATTTCAGAATAGATGCGATGCGGTCCGGGTGTTCAGCTGACAATTGGTCGGCAGCCTGTTCCAATTCGGGACTGCCGCTGCCCAATAACAGAAATTGCCAGTCCCGGTCCAGAAGCTGTGGCAACGTTTCCAGGATGGCAGGTATGCCTTTTTGGTCGGAGAGGCGTGATACGATGGTGAGCAAAGGTATGTTTTCATCCACCACAAAGTCGAGCGCTTTCTGTAAATCGAGCTTGTTGTTAACTCGTTCTGAAAACGCTTCAGCGGAGAAGTTATGTGAAATCTGTTCATCGGTTTCGGGGTCCCAAATGTTTACGTCGATCCCATTTAAGATGCCCATGACCTTGTTTGAATGCTTTTGCAGATAACCTTCCATTCCGCAGCCATACTCGGGTGTCAAAATTTCCCGGGCATACCCGGGCGAAACCGCGATGACCTTGTCGGCGGAGGCAACTCCAAGCGGAAGCGGGGTAAACCGAGCCCAGTCTGGCAAATCTTGGTCATGACTGGGTACGAATCCGAGCCGAGCCATGGCATCCTGCGAGCCCCAACCGTTGTAGGGCAGATTGTGAATGGACAGAATCGTCTTAATTCCCTGGTAGAAAAGGTCATTCTGATAGGTAGTTTTCAGGGCATAGGGCGCCAAAGCGGTGTGCCAGTCGTTCGCGTGCAGGATATCGATTTTCCAATCCAGGTAGCGCATCGCTTCAAGCAGCGCCAGCGAAAAAGTGGCATATTTCAGTCCATCCAGGTACCAATCACCGTGATAAACCGGAGAGTTGTGGTTGATGTAATCATTATCAACCAGGTAAACTGGTACGCCGTCGATGTCCGAAACGAAAAGCTGGCATTCGATTTCCTGATCACTTGCCGAGAAAGCGTAATCTCCGATCTTCTTCATTGGTGGGTCCAACTTCTTGATCACCTCGTGAAATGGCAGGATCGTGCGGATATCAAGTTCGTCTTTGTAATTCTGCAGCAACGATGCCGGCAACGCGCCAGAAACATCACCCAGACCGCCCATTTTGGCAAATGGCGCAGCTTCAGCGCTTGCGAATAAAACCTTCAGTTTCCTTTTTGATTCGTGCATAATCACCTTGTTTTAGGGTCAATATGTTTCGATCATTTCGAGATAATCTTCTGTTACCAACCCTGAATCATCGACACCCAATTTTCTGAACAGGTCATGAATCAGAGCGGATTTTTGCTCAGCATCTTCGCGGCTCCAGGTGCGACTTTTTATTTCCAGGAATTTGCCAAGTTGCGGCTTGATCAGCGTATCAAGGTTGACAAAAAATTCGGTCCCTTCGAATTCGATCAGG
>JAAYZW010000240.1 GCA_012514645.1 Chloroflexota bacterium | reverse complement strand
GTCATAGATTTTCTTTGATTGCTGCGAATGACCGCTTTTGCTGAATCCGATTATGACACAATGGACGGCAGCCTTGCCTTTGGCTTTGTTGGACCATCTGAAGGTGCGGTAGGCAAAGTTGATCTCCAAACCGCGACCAAACATATATTCACCGAGAATGCCGGCTTGATCGCCCTGCACGATCGAGTTGGTGGAGACGAGTGCGGTTTGGATATCTGGGTTGATATCCATCATGTCTGCTGATTTCTTGTACCAGGGGGTGACGAAATCGAGATTGCCAACATTTTTCACATCGCCAAAAACGTGCAGGAGGTCTGATTTCTGCGCTGTGCTCATGGTTCGGGCGCCGTTGAAAGGCGGGTTGCCCATGATGTAATTGAGCCGGTGGGCGGGGATGACTTCGTTCCAATCCAGGCGCAGGGCGTTGGCGTTGATGATGCTGGCGTTGTCCCGGATGGGGTAGTCGATAAAATTACCGCCAAAATAATGGCTGATCTCCTGGTCCATGAGGTGTTTGGTAAGCAGCATGGAGACCTTGGCGATCTCGCAGGGGAAGTCTGCGATTTCGATGCCAAAAAACTGGTCGACGGTGACCTTGGTGGGGTCGTCGAAGAGGACCATCTGCCCGGATTCGCTCAGCAGTTTGAGGACTTCAAACTCGAGCTGGCGCAGCTTTTGGTATGTGACGATCAGGAAGTTGCCGCAGCCGCAGGCAGGGTCGAGAAAAGTGAGCGAGGCGAGCTTGCGGTGGAAGGCTTGCAACTCGGCGATGGTGCTTTTGGAACGCTCGAATTCTTCCTGTAGTTCGTCCAGAAAGAGGGGACGAATGACCTTGAGGATGTTTTCTTCGGAGGTGTAGTGTGCGCCCAGCTCGCGGCGCTCCTGCGGGTTTTTGACGCCCTGAAACATGGCGCCAAAAATGGCAGGGCTGATCTGGGTCCAGTCGAAGTCACAGCACTCGAGCAAAATGGCGCGCATTTTGGCAGAGAAGAATGACATGGGCAGCCGTTCGGCAAATAGGGCACCGTTGATATAGCGGAAGCGCTTTAGCTCTTCGGGCAGGGTGGTCATGCGGTTATCGGGCGGGGTGTTGAGTGTGTGGAAAAGCATGGAGAGCCTGCCTCCGAGGTCGTTGCCATCGGAGCTGGAGGCTTTGATGTAGTTGTAGAAGGCGCCTTTTTCGAACACGCCGGTATCGTCAGCAAAAAGGCAAAAGAGCAGGCGCACCAGGTAGACCTCAAGCTCGTGCCCGGAATAGCCGCTTTCTTTGAGGGCATCGTGGAGCTTTGCCATTTTGTAGGAGGCATCGGTGTTTAGCTCGATCTCGGTGCGTGCCTCGGGGTCGGCATCGAAGCCAGCCAGGCGGCTGAAGATGCGCAGGTGTTTGCGTAACTCGGTTATTTTGAAAGGTTTGTAAGGGTGTTTTTTGTCGTAGTTGAAGATCTGGATTTTGTAGAAATCGCAAACCATGATGAGCCGGGGGATCTCTTCGGGTTTGAGCCCGCGCACATAGTTCATTGCCTGGGTGTAGGCGGCTTCGAGCGACTCGCCCCTGGATTTCATTTCGATCAGGATTTCGCCGGGGAGCAGGTAGTCGATGTAGTTGGGTTTGCCGCTGGGGAGGATGATCTGGTGTTGGGGGAAGCCGGTTTGCCAGTCGACACCGAAGACGTGGAGGAAGTCCTGGATGAATTTGATGTCATCCTGTTTTTCGGTTCCGGGGCTGGCGCGCCATTTACGCTGGAAGGCGATGGCTCGGGTTTCGATCTCGTTCCAGGTGAGCATGGGGTAATTATAGCGCATAGCTGAGAGGGAATAGGGAATAGGGAATAGGGAATAGGGAATAGTTCGCAATGACAGGCTGC
>JAAYZW010000239.1 GCA_012514645.1 Chloroflexota bacterium | reverse complement strand
TTGTTGTAGGCTCCAATTCGGTGTCCGAATAACCCTGCATTCTACATTTTTGGTCTAAAAAATCCATATTAAGAATTGTTGGTTTGTGGTCGACGAGGTTGAAGTGCACCAGTTTTGCGGTAAAATCCAACCACCATGAAAAAGAAGAGGAAATTGCGCAATTCTGTTAAAGCTGTCATCATCCAGGATGGCAAACTGCTGGTGCTGCGGAAAGAGAATGGCAACGGAGCCTACACTGTCCTGCCCGGCGGTGGGCAGAAGCACGGTGAAAGCTTGCACCAGGCGCTTAAGCGCGAGGTCTTTGAAGAGATCCGCGCCAGGGTCAAAGTTGGCAGACTCCTCAAAATTCGCGAGTATTTTTCTGAAAAGCATGAATACGCTGTTGAGGACCGCGACATTCACCAGGTGGAATTCTTTTTTAAGTGCAAGTTGATCGACAATTACGAGCCCAAAAACGGTCATTTCCCCGATCCACATCAAAAAGAAGTGGTTTGGGTAGCCTTGGATGAGCTCGACGATGCAAATTTTTATCCTGTTATCTTGAGAGAGATTCTTTCAGATCTTAAACACGATCATTCACCTGTCTATCTTGGTGAATGTAATTAACTTTTCGATCTTCCTCTGCCCTAACAGTATAATGATGAAAATACCGGGCGTGTCTTTCCACCCCGAAAGGATACAGCATGCGTGAAAGCTTCCTCTCTACCGACGAATTATTATTTCTGCAACAAGAAAAAGGCATTCTTAATGACGCGCTCAACACCTTGAGCAGTTTCCCTTTGCCTGCCGATGACCTGTCCAAACTGCGCAGCGCGATCGATCAATTGGACGAGCTTTTTCTGATCGTGGCTGCCGGCGAATTCAACGCTGGCAAAAGCGCGTTGATCAACGCCCTGTTAGGGGAACGCGTGTTGGAAGAAGGTGTCACGCCCACAACGGCGCGGGTCACTCTTTTACGCTGGGGAGAGGCATATACGCAAACGGTCATCGATGACGGGTTTACCATCGTCACACACCCGCTGGCTCTGCTCAAAGAGCTCAACATGGTCGATTCGCCCGGCACAAACGCGATCAACCGCCAGCACGAGCGCCTGACCAGCGATTATGTGCCCCGCTCTGACCTGGTGCTTTTTGTCACTTCTGCCGACCGACCGATGACTCAGAGCGAACGGGTATTTTTAGAAACTATTCTCACCTGGGAAAAAAAGATTACGCTGGTGGTCAATAAAGTTGACATCCTGGATGGCGACGGCGCGGTCGAACAGGTGCGTGATTTTGTTAGCAACAATGCCGAAATGATTTTGGGTCACACCCCGGAAATTTTCATGGTCTCTGCCCGCCTGGTCCAGAAAGCGCTGCAAACTGCTGACCCGGATGAAGCCGCAAGTCTGCGCAATAAAAGTGGCATCGAAGACCTGGAACGCTTTATCACCCAAACATTGGACGACAAAGCCCGCCTCGAGCTGAAATTGCGCAACCCAATCGGAGTGGCTTCACATCTTGAACGCGCTGCCTTAGAAACGGTCGAGTTGCAGCTCGCCGATATGGAGCAGGATGCCGCCCTGACAGCCGAGCTCGAAAAAACGATCGCCGCTTATGACCAGACCTTACGCGAAGAGATTCCGCCTCGCCTGGCTGAGGTTGAAAATATTTTAATTAATTTCGAAAACCGCGGACACGACTTTTTTGACCGCACAATGAAGCTGACCAACATCTTCAACCTGGCTAAAACCGACCGGGTCAAAGAGCAATTTCGGGAGGAAGTGCAGGGCGATGTTGCCGGCGCGATCGATAAAAAAGTGCGCGGCATGATCGATTGGATGGTCGATAAAGACCTGAACACCTGGTACCAGGTGGCAGGAGCGCTCGAGCGGCGACAGGCGCAGAGTCAACGCGAATTGCCTGCCTCAAGGTCACCTCAATCTGCCCGGCGGGAGGAGCTAATCGAAAACGTTAGCCAGACCATCAACCTGATCATCAACCGCTATGATCGCAAGCAGGAAGCAGAGCAGTTGGGCGATTATGTGCAGGAATCTGTTGCCCAAACCGCGCTTTTTGGTGTCGGCGCGCTCGGGGTAGGCGCGATGGTTGCCACCGTCTTGACCACCAAGGCGCTGGATGTGACCGGCATCGTCACAGCCGGCACGCTGGCGGTTTTGGGGCTTTTCGTGATCCCTTATAAGCGCAAGCAAGCCAAAGAAGAATTCAAAACCAAGATGGAAGAACTGCGCAGCACGCTGCTTGAGACGCTTTCAGCAACGTTCAACAAGGAAGCTAACGGGGCGGTTGAGCGGCTGCAGGGAAACATCTCCCCTTACATCGATTACGTGAACAGTGAGACTGCCCGGCTTGCAGCCAACCGTGCCACCCTGCAGGAGGTTCGCAGCCAATTGAACTCCTTAAAGGACGAAATCAGCGCGCTGGTACAGTAAAAAGATGGTTTTCATGGATTCTAAAAATAATCAGAACTCCGACTTGCCAGTACGGTTGGAGCGCCGAACGGTCTTCGAGAGCGAATACCTGAGCTTGCATGTTGACCGGGTGCGTCAGCCGAATGGTTTCATTATTGAGCGTTTTCACTTCGTGGAGTATCCCGGTCCAGCGGTTGGGGTGGTGGTAGAGGATGAAGACGGTCGGGTTGTTTTGGTGCGCGTGCCCCGCTATACCGTGAATACTTGCAGTTGGTCGGTCCCTGCGGGTGGCGTGGATCGTGGTGAAGAAGTCTTGATTTCAGCCCAACGAGAAGTTCGCGAAGAGACAGGCTTTGAGTCCCATGAACATCGCCTGGTCTATTCTTATTTTCCGCAGGACGGCAGCAGCAACAAACAATTTCACCTCGTCCATTGCAAAGCCGGAGCTCAAACCGGCACGTTTGACCCCGATGAAATCAGTGAAGTGCGCTGGTTTTCCCGCGGGGAGATTGAAGCGATGATCGACCGACACGAGATTGAGGATGGCTTGGGTCTGACTGCACTGTTGCTCTGGCTTCGGCAGAGTCCATGAGATTATCGTCTTTTTAACAAAATCCTTCGTGCCGGTTAGGCTGGTTAGTTCTACCTGACTGTCCAGCTTTGAATCAAAATAGGGTCTCAGATAACAGGAGACAAAAGCTCAGCGAACAAAATTATTACGTTAGAATCAAAGCATGTCCGGGCAGCCTGAAATGTTGAGGAAAAACAAAACCGCCCAAACCCTCTTTTGGCTGGGGATGGCGCTTTACTTTCTGACTCGCTTCATCGCTCTCGATAAATTCCCGATCTACTTTTTCTCAGACGAAGCCATCCAGACCATGTCTGCATTCGACCTGATCAACCGCGGGTTTCGCGACCTCCAGGGCAACCTCTTGCCGGTCTATTTCGAAAATGGGCAGCAATTCAACCTCTCACTTTCGGTCTGGCTGCAGGTGCCAATCGCCTGGCTGCCGCGCTCGGTCTGGCTCACACGAGGCTTGCCGGCTCTGATAAGCCTGGTTTTTCCACTTTCGGTCTCGTTGTGGGCGCGCGATTTTGTCAAAAGCAAATATTGGTGGCTGGCACCAGTCATCATCAGCACACTGCCGGCTTGGTTTTTGCATTCGCGCACGGCTTTCGAGACTTCTCTTGGGGTCAGTTTTTACAGCCTGTTTCTCCTTTTCTACCTAAAATATCGGCTTCAAAACCGAAAACACCTGCCCCTGGCGCTATTGTTTGGCGCCTGCGCCTTCTACTCATATGCCCCCATGCAACTTGTAGTTGTCGCCACAGGGCTGGTGCTGTTAGCGGCAGATTGGCGCTACCATTTTGAAAACAAAAAGAACCTGGTCATTGGTTTGGTAACACTGCTATTGCTCGCCGCGCCATATTTCCTGTTCCGTTTCAGACACCAGCAAGCCCTGGGAATACATTTGCACCTACTGAGTTCATATTGGGTCAGCAATATTCCTTTCGTCAACAAATTGGGCATCTTTCTCAGCACATGGCTGAAGGGGCTCAACCCGCTCTACTGGTTTTTCCCCAACGAGGCAGACCTGGTTCGGCACCAAATGCAAGGGCTCGGGCACCTGCCCTGGTTTTTACTGCCCTTCTTCCTGCTTGGATTTTGGCAAGGTCTGAGAAACTGGAAGCAGCCTGCTTACCGCCTGGCGCTGATCGCTCTGCTGGTTGGTCCGCTGGGAGCGGCGGTTGCCGACATCGCCATCACACGAGTTTTGGTTACGGTTGTCCCGTTCAGCATGTTGATATTTCTGGGCTTTGACTGTTCGCTGCGCTGGCTTTCAGAAAAACTACCCCTCAAAAAGGTGCCCGCCACCGTAACGGCGCTTGCCCTTGCCGGCTTCTCGCTTTGGATGAG
Source organism: Chloroflexota bacterium (assembly GCA_012514645.1). Taxonomy (GTDB): domain Bacteria; phylum Chloroflexota; class Anaerolineae; order Anaerolineales; family Anaerolineaceae; genus Mesolinea. The sequence goes on along the minus strand of JAAYZW010000239.1, from coordinate 13,936 downwards.
CTGGTATGCGATCGTAAAAGGACCGACATGGTATTCAAACTACGGGCTTTATGGCATGCAGTGGGGCGGGCAGCAGCTCAGCCAGAAAATCACTGAATTCAGGCAAAATAACCCTGGAACGCGGTTGACAATGAGCCCGAGTTGGGCGAACAATTCCGATGTGATCATGCGTTTCTTTTTGGATGACCCTTTGCCGCTTATGATTGGAACGCTCGATGAATACGATCTGTATCACCTCCAGATCAACCCAAACCAGGTTTTCATCCTCACGCCAGATGAATATGATTGGCTGCTCCAAAACCCGAAATTCGATCAGGTCGAGGTGCTTGACCGCCTGGAATTGCCAGATGGACGCACCGGCTTTTATTTTTTGAGTGTTGAATATTCAGACGAAGCCGGGCAGATATTTGAAATCGAATTGCAAGAGCGCCGCCTGCCTGAGGTGTCAGAGGTGGAAGTGTTGGGGCAGCTCACCACCATCACTTATTCGCGCCTGGACCTGGGCACAATCGCGCATGTTTTTGATGGCGACGAGCTAACGCCAATGCGCACTTTGGAGGCGAATCCGCTTGAGATTACGATTGTTTTTCCTAAGCCAGTCGAATTGCAAAGGCTGACGGCATTGGTAGGTTCGCCTGCTACCCGTCTGAGTGTCAGCATGGAGCTTGCCAACGGTAATGAAGCGCCTTTGTTTACCGAACAGATCGCCTCTTCCGATAACATCCGCCCCGTTTTGGTTGAATTCGGCTCGGTATACCAGGTCAAAAAGTTGATAGTTTGGATTGAAAGCATTAATGAAGAAGAACCGACTCATGTGCATTTGTGGGAATTGGTTTTGGAATAATGCCATTGCCTTGTTCTACGGAATAACAAAATTCTCACTGATTGCTTCCTTCATTCGGGAATCAATGCTTTTGATTAGGACACTTCCATCGCTCAAATCAACCGCACCGGAGACCCTTAACTCCACTTTTATCCGCCCGCTATCTATCTGACTAACGCTCAAGCCACTAAAGCTTTCTGTGAAAACCATTGCACCTTCAACTCCTGCTTCTGAGCCGATGATGAAGGAGAGCAAGCTTTCAGCTCCAGCCTGGCTAACAGAGAAATCGGATAAGACAATAGAAATCCCATCAAGGTCAATATCGACTTCATAAGCCTTCAGTTTTGAATGGTCACTGAGAACTTCCGCTGGAATGATTATTGGGGAATCTTTTATTATTCTTTCCACCAAGCCTTCAAAAGCTAATTCGTAATTCCCTGATCCAAGTGGCTGCTTCGTTTTGAAAGCCCATGCGAGCCAGGGCAAGTCATTTGAGGTGCGCTCTTCCTGAACCGGATAAAAATCGATCGGAAGGCTTTCCCCATCATCATTTTTTAATGCCACGTTGAGTGGTGAAAAGCGCGGGATGGAAAGAGAGTCATCATTCCAACTAAGCCTGCCGAATAATATGGTTCCATCAGCTTCCTGAACAATCTTGATACCGTTAATTTGGAGTGGATCCACTTTTTCGGTTTCTTCAGCTTGATTTGATTCCTGACTTTGCAGAAGCTCCTGATTCTCCTCTGTTTGAAACAGAGGTAATGGAAGGCTGATGTCAATCACCGGCAAACCAATTTCGGGGTCGGAAATTTGGTTGAATGATACTGGTAACTCAATCTCTGTTGGGCTTAATTCTGGGTTTGCAAAAGGAGTGTGCGTCATAGTTAATTTGTAATCACCCTTGAATTTCTCCAGGGCAGGACCAATCAATTTGATTTCATAACCAGAAGTTCCATCCCACCGCGCGCCCTGCTCTGTCAGCTCGATCGGTTTGTCAGCTTTAGAAAGTAATTTATATACGGGTTTCGGAAAGAGATTATGTTCATCTTCGGTATAGAGCATTTCCGGGCTCAGACCACTGACTTTTAGAAGGAGAACGGTTTCCTTGGAGGTAGCATATCCAATATCCACTTGAAAAGTTACTCCTTCAACCTTTACTGCTTCTTCACCGACAATTAGAAAATCGCCGCTCGTTGAATTAGTTAATCCGACCCCTGGAATGAAGCTGAAAATTGAACGGATTGCGTTGACGGCATTTGGGTTGATATAAAGAAATGCTATGAACAGGCCAAGCAATACTGCAAGGATAGTCAGAAAGACAGGACGAAACTTCAATCGCGAAAAAATCTTTTTCTCTGGTTTTCGATATGTTTTGGCTAATTGCAACCGCAGACTATTCTTAAAGTTTTGATCCGGCATCGGTTGATCCATTGCCTGAGTAATATAGTTTTCAATGTTTATATTGGGATTTGTGTTCATGAGTTCATCTCCAAACAGGACTTTATTCTTTCTATCAGCCTGTAAAAGGCTTTTTTTGTTGCAGATTCAGACTTCCCGATAACTCGCCCGATATCAGAAAATTTTAGATTCGCAATAAAGCGCAAACGCAAAAGTTCTTGTTCATTATCATTTAGTGTTTTGATATGAGCCGAGATCTGATGAAGTAATTCCTGATCAGAAACATAATTTTCGAGGTTTGTTGGGTCAGAATACAGGCTTTCTATCTCCTCAAAATCAATGTGCTTTACTTCGCGAAGATGTTTATAGAAGATATTACGTGCGATTGTAAAAATCCAGGCTTGGAAACGCCCCATTTGCCGATATTTAGGTAAATTTGACAAGACAGAAAAAAACAAAGTTGAAGTTAAATCTTCAGCGGTCGCAGTATCATGCACTCTGGAAAGGAAATACTTATAGATTCGATCCACAAACAAGTCATAGATAACAGTAAATTCCTCTTCTCCGTCAAGAACCGATTGGATAAGGTCTTCATTATCTTCTTGGTGCTCATGGTCAGCTTGCATAATCCAGGTCATAAAACTCTCCTCTTGGTTTAGATATTAATATAAAGTCAAAAATAAAGAAAACGGGACAAAACCAAAGCCTTGGCAAAAATGAGGTGCTTCTACTAAAAGATTAGGCTAATTCCAAATTATCTGCCAACATCCATCTATTTCGCCTTCCCATCCGCAAAAAACATGTTATACTACTTTCCGCTCTGGAACACTCCAGAGACACTATTACACACGCCTCGGGTCAGACTCTCCTGCGTGCCCAAAAAAGGGTTGGGAGGCTCGCAAAACCAGGCGGAGGCATAACGCAAAGGAGTTATCATGCCAAATGTATCAATGAAAGCTCTCCTTGAGAGCGGTGTCCATTTCGGGCACAGAACCAACAAGTGGAATCCCAAGATGCGCCCCTACATCTTCACTGAGCGCAACGGCATCCACATCATCGACCTGCAGCAAACCGTCAAACTGCTCGAAACTGCCTTCGACGTTGTTCGCGACACCGTTGCCAACGGCGGAACGATCCTCTTTGTTGGCACCAAACGACAGGCACAGGAAACCATCCAGGCTGAGGCAGAACGCTGCGGCATGCCCTACGTCAACCAACGTTGGCTGGGTGGCACCCTGACTAACTGGATCACCATTCAACAGCGAATCGTTGAACTAACCCGTATCGAAAAAATGTTCGAGTCTGGTGAAGTCAACCGGCTGACCAAAAAGGAAGGTTTGCTTCTGCAGCGTGAGATCAACCGCCTGCATTCTCGCCTGAGCGGTCTGCGCAACATGAAACACCTGCCTAATCTGCTTTTTATCGTCGATGTTGAACGCGAAGACACCGCCGTGCGTGAAGCTGTCTCCAAAGACATTCCGGTGATTGCCATGGTTGATACCAACTGCAACCCTTCGGATATTGACTATGTGATCCCATCTAACGATGACGCCATCCGCGCCATCAAACTGCTCATTGCTCACATCGCTGACGCAGTAATTGAAGGCAAGATGATGCGCAAGGATGAGGAAGAGGAAGAAGAAGAGGTCATCACTTCCCGTTCCATGATTTCACGTAAGATTGAAGATGAAGAAGAACTGGACGACGAAGACCTGCTCGGTGAAAGCACCCGCGCGAAGATCGTTATCGAAAAACAACAGGCTGTAGCTGAAGACGAAAACAGCGAAGAAGACGAAATTCAGGAATAAAAAATAACGATTCGAAAGGACGAGTGAATTATGGAAATTACCATTGAAATGATTAAAGAACTGCGCGAAAAGACCGGTTGTGGCATCATGGATTGCCGCAATGCCCTCCAGTCTGCCAATGGCGACATGGACGCCGCCATTGAAGAATTGCGAGAAAAGGGTCTCCAAAAAGCCGAGAAACGTGCCAATCGTGAAGCCTCTGAAGGTCGGTTGGAAGTCTACATCCACAGCGAAGGTCGCCTGGTTGTTCTGGTCGAGGTTAACTCCGAAACCGACTTCGTCTCAAAATCCGACATGTTCAAAGAGCTTACCCACGAGATTGCCCTACAAATCGCCGCTGCCGCTCCAAAGTTTGTATCCGAAGCAGATGTTCCTGCCGAAGTGATTGAAGCCGAAAAAGCGGCGGTTACCGAGCGCGTGCGCGAAGAGGGCAAACCCGAAGCGATCATCCCCAAGATTGTGGATGGCTTTATGAAGAAATACATGGATGAGAACGTTCTGCTCAACCAGAAATATATCCGCGATGAAAGTAAAACCATCGCCGATTTGATCAACGACCGGGTCGCCTCTCTTGGTGAGCGTATCGTCATTCGCCGCTTCGTGCGCTGGTCTTTGGGTGAAACCACTCCGACACCAACCGAAGAAGAAGCTGAATAACCTTTCCAGAGCCAACCAAAAGTTGGCTCTTTTTTTGCACCTGTCCAAAAAAAAGGAGGATCAATGCAAACAGACAACGCCAATAAATACAATCGCATCCTGCTAAAGCTCTCTGGTGAAGCCCTGGCTGATCCTGGAGGCTTTGGCATTGCCCCAAACCAAGCCAGGCATATTGCCGAGTTGGTCAAAAGCGTGCACGAGACCGGTGTAGACGTCGCCATTGTAATCGGTGCCGGCAACATCTGGCGAGGAGCAACCGGCGAAAACGTCGGGATGGACAGAGCCACCGCCGACTATATGGGCATGCTGGCAACTGTGATCAACGCCTTGGCGCTAATGGACGCCCTCGAGCAACTCAATGTGACCACTCGGGTGATGTCAGCGATCGAGATGCGCACCGTTGCCGAACCTTACATTCGCCGCCGCGCAATTCGCCATCTTGAGAAGGGTCGCGTGCTGATCTTTGGTGGCGGCACCGGCAACCCATTTTTTTCCACTGACACTGCTGCCGCTCTTCGGGCGACTGAAATCGGAGCCGATGTTGTCATCAAAGCAACCAAGGTAGACGGCGTCTATGACCGTGACCCCCAGTTATACCCAGACGCGGTGCGTTACGAACGCCTCAGTCACATTGAAGCGCTCAGTCAGCGGCTAAACGTGATGGACAGTACCGCGATTTCGCTCTGTATGGATAACGACATGCCCATCCTGGTGCTAAACCTCTGGGAGCCTGGTGACCTGATGGCTGCCATCCGCGGCGAGCATGTCGGTACCCTGGTGACGAGGGAAGAGTAACAAACCTTCGGTAACGCGGCTTCATCCGCACCTTCCTGGTTTTTGGAAGGGTCAATGCCTGTTCTGCACATTAGCCAGGTCTGCTGCACATTAAAAGTTTTTACTTGCGCGACCACAAACCCTGTGGTATAAAATGCTCTAACAACAGCCCTTGCGGCGCTCTTATCCAGAGAGGTGGAGGGACCGGCCCTATGAAACCTCGGCAACCAACCAAGTGTATGGTGCCAACTCCGGCAGAAAGATCTGGAAGATGAGAGGCGAAAGCATACTCTGCGGAATGCCCCTCACTTGCAGGGGCATTTTTTATAACCTGAGGAGGTTTGTTTATGGCTACATTTATGAAATCACCCAAATATTTATTCACGTCCGAATCGGTGACCGAAGGTCATCCCGATAAAATTTGTGACCAAATCAGCGATGCTATTGTGGATGCAATGATCACAGGAGATAAGTCTAGCCGGGTTGCTTGCGAAACTGCTATCAAGACCGGTTTTGTGCTCACCTATGGCGAAGTCACCACCAAGACCTATGTCGATATCGACGCGCTTGTGCGCGAAGTTGTAAATAACATCGGTTATGACCGCGGTAAGAAAGGATTTGATGGCAGCACCTGCGGGGTTTTGGTGGCACTGGCTAACCAGTCGCCCGATATCGCCCAGGGTGTTGATCGCAACGGAAAGTCTCACAACTTCACAGAAGCAGACATCGCTGCTGGTGGTGCCGGCGACCAGGGCATGATGTTTGGCTTTGCCTGCGATGAGACCGAGACCTTGATGCCCATGCCCATCTACTACGCTCATAAACTCACGCGTCGGATGGCTGAAGTGCGCAAGAACGGCACCCTCGCCTGGATGTACCCGGATGGCAAGAGCCAGGTGACTGTGGAATATCAATTTGGCAAACCAGTGCGTATTCACACCATCGTAATTTCCAGCCAACATGCCGATAAATTCGAAGATATTGAACTCAGCAATGAGCGTATCCGTGAAGATATTATCAACCATGTGATCACCCCAACCATCCCCGCGGAATTGATTGACGAGGAAACCAAGCTCTACGTCAACCCAACCGGTCGCTTTGTTATCGGTGGACCGATGGGTGATGCCGGGCTGACCGGGCGAAAGATCATTGTTGACACCTACGGCGGCATGGGTCGACACGGTGGCGGTGCCTTCAGTGGTAAGGATCCTACAAAGGTTGACCGTTCGGCTGCCTATGCTGCTCGTTGGGTTGCCAAAAACGTGGTGGCAGCCGGTTTGGCTGCCCGCTGTGAGGTGCAACTTTCTTACGCCATTGGTGTATCCGAACCGCTTAGCATTAATGTGGAAACTTTTGGCACTGGCACTGTCGATGATGAGAAGATTGCTGCAGCAATTAGCCAAGTATTCGACTTGCGCCCCCGCGCAATCATCCGTGACCTCGATCTGCTGCGCCCAATTTACCGCCAGCTTGCCAGTTATGGTCACTTTGGTCGCGACGACCTCGACCTTGCCTGGGAAAAGACTGACAGAGCAGAAGCGCTGCGCAAGGCTGTGCAGAGTTAAACCCAGAACAAACAACATCAAAATCACCAGATTTTCAGAAAAAGCAGGCGGCGCCGCCTGCTTTTTTGTTCGTGTGCTTTTAACATTTCTTGACATTAGTATGGCAAAAAGGTTAATATCAAAAACTGATGGAACCGAAACGAAAGATCGCAATGACACTGTTGATCGTGGCATTTTTGTTCTCAACTGTGCTGACGGTTAGTTTTGGCATGTCTTATTTCGAGGAAAAACAGCGTCCACTGGTAGAGGCAGAACAGCAAACCGAGAACATCGCCGCCTATATTGCTAATTTCGAACACGCTGCTGCTAACCAGCCAATCCACGCACCGACACCAACGCCAACCGCAGATAAGGCGGTGCTTACTCGCAAACAGAAACCATTGCTGCCTACGGCAACGCCGGTTCCGACCGCCACTCCTAACCCGCATGCTGCCGAGCTTGCACAAGCACTTTCGCAGGTAGAAATCAACTTCCCCGCCTGGCAGAGCCTTAACGCTGACGTTTCAGCCTGGATTTCGAACCCAGCGGTTGGCGTGAATCATCCGGTTGTCAATGCGTTGGACAATGAATATTATCTGACGCGTGATATTGACCTTTCTTATAAGGCTATGGGGTCGATCTTTTTCGACGGTCGTAATAACCCCGATTTCAGCGACCGTAACACCATCATTTACGGGCATAATTTTGACAACGGACTGATGTTTAGCAATCTGGTCTGGTATAAAGACCAGCAAATCTACGAGCAGCATCCTTATTATTACCTTTACACCCCCGATCAGGTTTTCCGCGTAGACATTGCCGCCGGTATCATCGTTTCTGAAACCGATGTAACCTACCTGGCAACCGAATTCCACACTGACCTGGATTTCAGGGAGCTGATCATTAAGATAAACCAATACTCTGTAATCGACACCGAGGTCAACCTGACCGCCAGAGATCAGATTGTCACGCTATATACCTGCACAAACGATTGGCAAGGGCAGCGCTTCGTGGTGATAGGCAAGCTGACACTGCTGGGCGACTTCGATCAAAACTGACCAATTTCATCCCAATTTTTCTCGTCAGACCTTATACAATCCTTGTATATCGCATCTGGATTGGTAAAATTCCCCCCACTTACTTTCCAAATATCGTAAGAGAAAGGTTGCGGTATGAAAAATATTGCCATTACTTTAACGGCTGTCCTAATCATCATCACCCTTGGACAGGGGGTACCAACAGGTAACCCGCCACCACCGAGTTATCAATTGAATCTTTCACATATTGAATGTGTCGGCAACTCTGTTGAAGTACACTTTGTGTTACTTTTTACCAAGGTTGGCGATAATATTTCAAATTTGACCTACACTTATGGGACCATCCCCCGCGGTCCACGCACAGGAAACGTGGTCCATTTTACCGACCACCTGCCATCAGGAAACTATAATATAACCAGCGCGACGGTTTTCGTAAATGGTCGGGCAGTGACCCTGCATAATCCCGGCGAATATGCCGGCAACTACAACTGTGGCACGCCACCAACGAAAACAGCCACAAGAACCCCAAGTTCGACACCGACCAAAACAGCAACGAAAACCCCAAGTTCGACGCCGACCAAAACTGCAACAAAAACACCAAAACCGAGCAATACTCCGACAAGAACACCGAGTTTGACACCAACCAAAACTGCAACGAAAACTCCAAGTTCGACACCGACCAAGACAGCAACAAAAACACCAAAACCGAGCCATACTCCGACAAGAACACCGAGTTTGACACCAACCAAGACGAATACACTGACGTTGACCCCCACGAAAACCAAAACCCCAACGAAAACACCAAGCCCAAGCAAGACTCCAACGAGAACACCAACGTTGACGCCAACCAATACACTGACATTCACCCCAACTTATACAGCGACGTCAACTCCTACCGAAACACCGACATTGACACCAACCAATACAGCGACGTCAACTCCTACCGAAACACCAACATTGACACCAACCAATACAGCGACGTCAACTCCTACCGAAACACCAACATTGACGCCAACCAATACAGCGACGTCAACTCCTACCGAAACACCAACATTGACACCAACCAATACAGCGACGTCAACTCCTACCGAAACACCAACATTGACACCAAGCAATACACCGACAATCACCCCAACTTTTACGGATGTGCCGCCAACAAGTACGTCCACTCAAATTGCTACAAGCACTCAACAGCAGCCCACCAGTACACAGACGGAGATTCCACCCACCAGTACACCGACAGAGGTCCCGCCCACCAGCACACCCACTGAGGTCCTGCCTACTGAGACGCAAGTTATCACGCTTACTCAGCAGCAGCCCACCAGCACACCAACCGATGTGCCTCCTGAGGAGACGCCCACCGACCCCTCAGTGACAGTACCGCCCACCGATCCTCCGATCGCCACTGCCACCTTCACGGTTCCAAACACTGGCAGCAGGGGCAACGATCTGGGCATTGCCTTTATCGTCATGGGATTAAGCACACTTGGAATCGGGTTGACACTATTCAGAAACTTGAGTAAAGCTTATGCCAAAAAGCGGGATTAAGAGCAATTAACTTGTCAGCTTTACACACCAATAACAGCCCTGGGTTTCCCGGGGCTGTTTTGACTAACAGCGCTGTGAATAATGACACTACTCCTCTGATTGATAAAATATCATCTCAAAGCTTCTACGCACATTATACAATTCATAGAATAACTTGTTGTAATGGTATTAGAATTCGCACTCCTCTAAAATAGTTTTCATGCTTAGAAAGGATGCAGATGAAAACCTTAACAACTCTTTTAATTGCAGTACTTCTGCTTGCCACCTTAGGTCAGCTGGCAGCACAGGCACAAGGTGCCAAAGCCGAGCCTATCCTAACTCTTTCAGCTATAAAATGTGCCGGGAATCAGGTCAGTATTCAATTCATACTACGCAATGTTTCCAGCGGCGATAAAGTTTCCGAACTTGTTTACAAGTACGGCAAGATCCCACCAGCTAAAAACGATTCAATAGCCGATACCTACTACTACGTCGACACTGTAGCCTCGGGCTATCTTGACATCGAGGAGGCTTACGTTGTTGTCGATAATTCTAAGGTGCATATGTCCAATCCCGGCGCACACAAAGGTGATTACGTATGCGGGAAGTCCTTAGTTCCCAGCCCAGGATTGCCGGTCAAGCGTCCAGACACACAAGTGAAGTTTATCAGCACCAGCAACGAATTACGCATCGGAACAGTCCGATAAGAACGGGGAATCTGTCGGAATAGCCGTGTTTTCCCTCGTTTAAAATCACATCAACTAAAGAGACAGAGAATTAGTCTGTCTCTTTTTTGGTTAACAACCATTATTGAGCTTGGCGCTGGCACTCCAGTGCCCCAAACCAAACATTCACAGCTCACTTTCACATACACCGACGAAAAACTTTACATTTGTTTAACAGTGTCTGTATCTATCCCAAACAAGCATGGTATCGGTATTCCTGCTGAACACCAGCCGCGAATTTTTGAACGGTTCTATCGTGTCGATAAAAGCAGGTCAAAAGAAGTCGGAGGCACAGGGCTCGGGCTGGCAATCGTAAAACATGGTGCTATCCTGCATGGCATATCTATTCAAGTTAGTAGTAAGGAAAATTCAGGCACAAGCTTTATACTGACCTTCCCCCGTAATAGCGAAACGCGCAAATAGTGTTTTGTTTTTGCAAGGGTTTCCTGCTATTATTCTTAGCGTCTGTATTTTAGGTAATACCAGACCAGTCCAAAAATCAGTGCGGCGCTGAGCAGAGCGATGCTTACTTCGGTCTGGACCGGTTGCTTGTTGCTGAGTTCTTCAATCGGTTGTGCCTGGTTTTCGGTCGCTTCTTCAAGCTGCCCAAAGCTGAAGTCGGGATTCATTTTCACGATTGTTCCCACTTTATCGGGGTCAATTCCGTAGATTTTTGGGGGTTCCCGGTGCAGCTGCTTGGTTGCCGGTGCCTCCACTTCGTCCAATGGAGGTTCCTCAACGCTAAAAGCCCACTGGTCGACCGGGGAGTCTTCAAGCTGTTCTTCCGGCAGCATCTCAACCGAGAAATCTTCCATCAGCATTTCTTCCAGGATATCGTCGCTTTCCAGCAGTAAATCTGCCTCATAAATGGCTTCCGGATCGACATAAATATTGACGTTTACCCCACCAGAGCCGTCAATGCTGGCGCCGCCTTTTCCACCAATCGCGTCCATTCCGCCCATGCCCCTGGCTCCGTAGTTCCAGTTAAGTAAATAAATCGGTTTTTCCTCCATAATACCGATACTGGCGGTCTCGTTGAGCGTTGCGTGTTCTTCCATCATGACCATAGGTGGCCCGTCTGCGGGAGCAGGCGCAAACGCGAGATTATTGAAAAACAACTGGCTGCCAAAAACAACGGCAACGAGCAGGGCCGAAACAGCACTCGCCCAGCCGAAGATTGGCTGCAAGATATTGCCTCGTTTCGCCTTCCGGGCTTCCGCGCGTGTCAGAGTAAAGTTGTGCGGGACCTTGCGGCGGGGAATCTGCCCCATCGCTGTTTTCAAATGCCTTTGTGTTCTATAAAGATTGGCAAGATGAGACGATTCAGTTAAACGCCGATCGAACTCGACCTTCTCTTCAGGTTTTAGAGCATGGTCGAGTGCAGCGCATAAGAGCTCGAGGTCTCTATTAGTAACATTTTCTTGCCTAATCATCGTCTTCCTCTGATTTTAGACGAAATTGGTCAGGTAAAAGTTCCCCGGCATTTTGTAAACATTCCTGCATTTTTAAGCGTGCCCGGCTGAGGCGGCTTTTTACCGTTCCAACAGGGCTTTGGATAATCTCGGCAACAGTCTCGTAATCTTCACCGGAAATATCAATCATCACCATAACCGTACGGTGTTTCTCATTTAATTTATCCAAACAATTCTGGATCGCCCTCCCCAGCTGGGCGTTCATCATGGTTTCTTCCATGTCGGGAGACTGATCGGCAATCCATTCCGGCGATTCAAGCAGGTCTCCGTCGTCAGTTTCGGGCTCAAGCGGGACGGTGGGTCGGCGTTTTTGTTTGCGCAATTCATCGTAGCAGGCATTGGTCACAATGCGCAAAAACCAGGCTTTGAAAGAGCCACCGCGATAGGTATCCAATTTGCGATACATCGAAATCACCGCGTCCTGGGTGGCATCCACCGCAGAGGCTTCGTCAGACATGATGCGAAAGGCAACGTTAAAAGCAAGCTCCTGGTAGGTCAATACCAACTGGTTAAAAGCATCCAGATCGCCATCAGCAGCTTTCTCAATCAGAATTGACTCTTCCATAGTCATCAATGTTGCAAGTCCTGCGCCAGAATAATCAACACAAATTCTAACGCAGAAGTGCGAAGTAGACATTCTAATTATTTTCGTCAGCTATTCACGTGTCAAGGCAAGATAGAAATGTCCTATTCGACTGCTAACGTTGTCAATATTGGTTTGCCATTTATCTTTTTTCCATAGGTTCTCCAGGGATGATTGTAGGCAGGGGGAAGTGGTTCGGCTTTTTCCGATCCAACCGATACCACTGCCCCCTGTTTGGGTCTCTTTTCAATCTCTTCCAGGGAAAGTAAATTGCCATCAAACCAGGCTGAGATCGAACCCGCTGAGTCGACAGTAATCAGGACTTCCTGTTTGGCATAAAAGTATGCCGGATGTTTGGTTATGATTTGATAAGTCTTGCCAGCATAGTTGATTTTCAATGTTTTTGTGATCTTGCGAAAGTCGTGGATGGAGAAGAGAAAGTCCAGATCCAGGGTTTCATCCAGCGGGCGATGAAAGTCGATATCTGAGACAGGCACCACAGCAAACCTGCGGTTATAGTCAGCGATAAACTCTGGCAGATATTGATTCGCCTGGTCGTAGTCACAGATATTCAGTAACCGCATCTCCTTGATCAGACGGTCCTGCAAAGTTCCATTGGCTCTTTCCACGCGACCCTTGGCCTGCGGTGAATGGGCACAGATCAACTCAACACCCAGCACTAACAGAGCTCTCTGGAACTGGGTAACCGGTTCGTGGGCGAGATTGTCTTTGTGATTGTCTCGAAAGACGCTTAAACGGTCACTGTAGAAGGTCATGGGAAGTCCATGTTCTTTGAAATATCGTTTGCACAAGTTCCCGTAGCTAAAGAAAGATTCCTTTGGCACAAATTCTGCCGCTAAAATCTCACTGGTGGCATCATCGACAAATACCAGCAAAACCGCTTTTTCTCCCCGCTCTTCCAGCCAGACGTGCTCTGAACCATCGATCTGCACCAGCTCTCCACGACTCTTTCTGCGCGGTCGGCTCTTGTGAAATTCCTCCTCCTTTTTGGTCTTTGCCTTCCATACCTCGTCCTCAATCATCATCCGGCGTACGGTTTCTTTGCTCAGTTTGATGCCCTCTTTCTGCTCAAGCTTCTCAGCCATAAAGGTCGGTCCGAAATCCTTCCTTTGCGGGTCGGTGATAAATCCTCGCACCTCTTCCCGAACTTCTGGATCCGTTTTGCGATTGCTTGGTCTTCCGCGCTTCCGTGAAACCAATCCTCCAACTCCTTCCTGTCGATAACGGTTCAAGATGCGCCTGAATTGCCGTTCTGTAATTCCTAACTTGCGGGCTGCTTCTTTTTGGGTGATGCGGTGATCTAACACCCGTTCAACTTCTGTCTTGCGGCCTAATTCTTTTTTGTTCATTTCGATAGTCCATGCCATAGCTCCTAATGATAATTAGGTCATTTCTATTTTGCTGCTTTAGGACATTATCACGTTGCTCTTACAGTCAGCTATATCTGTTTCAAAAGCCCGTGATCTACGATGAAAGAGGAAGATCATCATGAATTATAGCCTTGAACAAGCTGGCAAAAGGGGTTGAGGTTTTGCCAGTTTTCAAGATTGTGAAACTCGCTTTAGGG
>JAAYZW010000022.1 GCA_012514645.1 Chloroflexota bacterium | reverse complement strand
GAGATATGTTTCATTACCAATCCTCATGGCGATTCGTTGACTGCCGGCATAGTAATATGAGACCTCACCAACAGGTTTGACCGGAGTTGGGGTTGGCTCAGTTCCTGGCTGGCTGTCAACCGGGTTGTCTCCTTCGGTTATTGGCAGCGGTGGGTCGAGAAAATTGGTTGTGTTGAATATTTTGTGTAAACCCATTTTCTTATCTTATCATTCACAACGGCACTGAAACACGATCACCGTAAAAAATCATGCGCTGTGTCAGGATATCCCGCCAGTGCTGGGTAGGCATGGTCAATTTTCTTGTAACCTGTAACATAAACAAGTATATCAGTTTAAAAAATGCATCTCCAACAACAAACGCAGTCTTCAGCAATTCTTGATATGGAAAGAAAAAAACAAATCCTATTCAAAACCCGTTCGTTTTTCTCAAATCTTAGGCGAATATTGGGTATTAATTATAGGTGAGAAGAATTCAGTGGTCACATTGAGAATTGCTGGTTTATACGGGGTTGAAAGACAGGGAAAGTAGACCATATGTTGTCAGTATTAGCTGTAGGGCGAGATTGAGGAGGTTGTGGCGTTGGTATACCGGTGATATTGTCCCTCCTCAATCCGCCGGAATCTATAATTACACACCCATTGGCGGATTGGAGGCGCAACACACTCTTGTCAATGAGATTAGCGGCACCTCCAAACTCGCCCTACGGCTGTTCCCGGGACGGCGTGGCGACTGCTGCCTTCCTCTTTCTTTCTGACTGTTTTATCTCCATTCGCACGGTGCTGAGCCCCACACAAACTCTTTCCAATTTTTCCTTGACGAACCTAAATGGTCGTGATAAACTTTTGTTTCTGTGGGGGCGTGGTGTAGTGGTCCAACATGCGGCCCTGTCAAGGCCGAGACCGCGGGTTCAAATCCCGTCGCTCCCGCTCACAGGAAACTCCTCGAACGAGGAGTTTCTTTTTTAACCAGTCATAAATGAAAAACGGACAAACTAAGCTTGTCCGTTTCAATAATCAGCGTAAGCCTGCCTATCCCAGGCTTAACCCCCGTTATTATCTCTATCTATCCCAAATTGCTCTGCGCGTTCTTTTAAAAGCAGGTGTTGTTTCTGCCGGTCTTTAGGATAAGTGAAATAAAAGCCTGTGAAAAAGATCGCGCACAAAATCCACGGCACCGGGATTGTCCAGAGCATTGCCGTTGTCAGGTCGACGCGGTCGGCTATCAAGCCAAAAATTAACGCGATAATTGCGGCAAAGCCATTCTCAACAAAGACTGTCATCGCGAAACCGGTCGAGCGCAGCTCTGGCGGCAGCACAGCCGCCATCATCGGTTCTTTCGAGCCTTTTCCTGGCCAGCTAATCAGCAGGGCTGTACCAAAACAAAAAGCGGTCAATTGCCAGAGGTTCCAGTTATTGGATGCGGTCAGCAGGATGACAGTCAGTGGTATGCCAAAAATTACCGAGATTTGACCGATAAAAGTGCGCCCATACCTGGGGCTCTTCTGTTCTGCCAAATCGCCAATATAACCGCCTAAAACGTTGCTCAATGCTGTCCCTATCAGCATTATGCCAAAAACCAGCGGCGCTTGCTGGGTGGTCAGTCCGCGTTCTTCGACCAGCCACAAGATTAAGAACCCGCCCATAATTACCCAGGGCATCGAACCAGCCAGCCCCTGCAAAATCGCAATACGAATGGTTGGAATTTCCAACACTTTGCGCAGGTCGCTAAAATTTACCTTGAATCGTTCTGCCTGTTCGAAGGTCAGTTTTCCCTTCATTTCAGGTTCCGATTGCCCCCGAATCGGTTCGTCCACGAAGATCAGGATGATAATGCCCGAAATGATGCTGGCAGCGCCAAGGATAATAAAGCCCCACCGCCAAAGTTCTGGGGTTGCCAGCTGACCCAGCCCAACGGTAAAAATGATGATGCCGAGCACGCCGATCGCTTCCAAGTACCCGAGCATGCGCCCGCGAATTTTTGGCGCGAATGAGTCTGCCATGATCGAGAAAGTCGCCGGCATCAGGCAGCCCAGACCGATCCCCGAAATCACCCGCACAACCAGCAGTTGGCTGAAGTTTTGAGTCAAACCGACCGCAATCGTCCAAATTCCCCAAAAGCCGGTACCCCAAAAGAGCACCTTTTTGCGAGAATATTTATCAGCCAGGTAGCCCCAAAACGGAGAGCTCAGCGCCTGGAGCAAGCTGCGAATAAAGGTGATCAGCGAAAGATTGCTAAAGCTCAGACCCCAAAGCTGACGCAATACGGGGCTGAAAATAGACATTGCCTGGTTTTCACCCTGGTCAACAAAATAACCAGATGCCAGAGCGAGCAGGTTTTTAACTTTATTTTGCTTTTTAGTGGGAGGTTGAAGATCCGTCTGTTGCATGAGGCTTCCTTCAGAGATTTTGTTTGATTCTACCCGCAATTCTGACTTAGTGGGGCGAATCCGATAATTTCGTTATTACCAGGTTCGAATTCCGGTAAAATTGTGAAATCAAACATAAAGGAATTGGTATGAGCAAAATCGCACCACATTTTAATCCTATAGCTGCCCCGGAAGCGATCGTTAATTCCGACCAGGCTCGTTTTACAGTTCTGACTGACCGGATGATCCGCATGGAATTTGACCCCAATGGGCACTTTGAAGACCGTGCCAGCCTCGCCTATTGGTATCGCCGCCAGCCAGTTCCCGCTTTTACAGTCACCCGCGCAGATGGGTGGCTGACGATCGAAACCGATGAACTTAAACTCCATTTTTATGAAAACAATCGTTTCCACTGGCGTGATCTCTGGATTGAGCTCAAGAAAACCGGACAGCAATGGCGTTACGGCGACCCTGATTTCAGCAACCTTGGCGGCACCATCCGCACACTCGACAGTACCCGCGGACCAGTTTCACTTGGTCAGGGAGTGGTTTCTCGCTCTGGCTGGGCACTGCTTGATGACAGTAAAAACCTGGTGTTGGATCAGAACCAATGGCCTGCTTCGCGGGAGAAATCAGTTGAATACAAAGATCTTTACTTTTATGGTTATGGACAGGACTACCTTGCCGCCATCCAGGACCACCAGCTAATCTCCGGGATGCCAAGCCTGCTTCCGCGCTGGTCTCTCGGAAATTGGTGGAGCCGCTATTGGGCATATTCGGCGGACGAACTGACCGCGCTAATGGATCAGTTCGAGCAGCAAAAAGTGCCGCTCTCAGTCTGCATTGTCGATATGGATTGGCACAAAACCGAAACGGACAACGCTTCCTCTGGTTGGACAGGATATTCCTGGAATCGCAAGCTCTTCCCAAACCCCGAAAATTTCATCGCTGGTCTGCACAAGCTAAACCTGAAAACTGCTCTCAACTTGCACCCTGCTGAAGGGGTGCACAACCATGAAGACCGCTACGCCCAGATGGCTGCTCGCATGGGATTCGACCCAGCTATGGGCACCCCGATCCACTTCGATATCGCTGATCCTCGTTTTGCCCAGGCATACTTCGAAGTTCTCCACCACCCGCTTGAGCAGCAAGGTGTCGACTTTTGGTGGCTGGACTGGCAGCAAGGCAGCCGATCCAAAATCGATGGGCTTGACCCACTCTTCTGGCTGAATCACCTTCACTTTTATGACCAGGGCAAAACTCAAGAGAAACGTCCGTTCATCTTCTCGCGTTGGCCCGGGTTGGGTGGTCAGCGTTACCCAATCGGCTTTTCCGGTGACACCGTGGTCGATTGGTCGACCCTGCATTTCCAGCCCCACATGACCACTACTGCCTCCAATGTCGCTTATGGCTGGTGGAGCCACGACATCGGTGGGCACTGCGAAGGGGTCGAAGAGCCCGAACTATTTCTGCGTTGGGTGCAATTTGGCATTTTCAGCCCAATCTTCAGGCTGCATTCAACCAACAATGAATACATCGATCGTTTGCCCTGGAGTTGTGGTCTCGACATCTTCCAATTGACGCGGTCAGCCATGCAGCTGCGCCGGCAGCTAATTCCTTTCATCTACACAGCCAACGAGCGCAACGCCCGCACTGGTGAGCCGCTGATTCTGCCGATGTACTATGCTTATCCCGACAAGGAAGAAGCCTATGCCTCGCCGGGGCAATATTTCTTTGGTCAGAAGCTGCTGGTTGCCCCGGTCACAAGTCCAACCAACCAGGAGACTGGCTTCGCACGCAAGGTCGTCTGGCTGCCGGAAGGCATCTGGACCAATATCTTTACCCATGAGACTTTCGAGGGCGGCGCCTGGTACAGCCTGTATTGCGATCAAACGGATATCCCGGTCTTTGTTCAAGAAGGCACCATCATCCCCCTGGATGCCGATAAATCTTCCAATGGTGTCGATCTACCGACAAGCTTCAAAGTTAAGCTTTTCGCCGGGCAGCAAGGTCAATATGAACTATACGAAGATGCCGGCGAAGGGCAGTCATACCTTGACGGCAAATTTTGCCACACTTTACTAACCCAAAAGCTGCAAAACGGCACGCTCCAAATTAGAAAGCATGCCACGCACGGTGACTTCACAGACAAGTTGCCTGCAGAACGAACCTGGCAATTCGAAATCATTGGCATCACCCAACCAAAAGCCATCCAGGTAACCGCTGACAACACCGCGATCGCGATAGAATCTGTTTATAACCCGGTCAGCAAAACGCTGGCGCTCTCAGGGATAACCTGCGCAAACACCGTAGACTTTGAAATAACGCTTGAAGGTGTAACCATCGACCGTTTCACCTCCACGCCAGTCGAGCGCATAGGCAGGTTCATTCGCTCGGCGCAATTGCCCTCCCTGGCAAAGCAGCAATTTATGCGCAGGCTCCCGGATATCCTGGCTGACCCCATAATAATCTTCGATATCGCCCACACCTTCACACGAAGCCAGTTATTGGCGCTCTATGAAAACGTTGTCCCTGCAAGCCTTGACAAACCTTCCGAAGATGTGAACAGTGCATATGAAACAATGATGGTGAATTTACGGAATTTGAGAACTGGCTGAGGGAGGTTCTGACTCCTCTTGCGCCCCTGTGGCAGCGTCCGATTGTGTTTCCAGGTCGGACGCTTGCGTTTCTTGCAACTGGACATGCGGCGGTAGGTCCAGCAAGCTTTCATCAAATATCTTGCGTGGATACCGCCGGATCTCGTCAGTCGTCTGAACCACATCCCGGAACAACTGGTCACGGCTCAATTTCCTGATCCAGGTTCCCAGGTCCTTACCGGTTTTCACCAGTTTTCCGGGTCCAAGTACGATAAATGCCAAAACCAGGATCAAGGCGATCTCCATCCAGCTTAAATTTAAGAAGTCCATCCATTAATCCTGATTTTGATTGTCGGTTTCTTTCTTTTCCTGGTCGGTTACATCAGTTTCAGATTTACCACTCATGCCGTCTTTAAAAGCTTTAATACCTTGACCAAGCTCGCCGCCAATTTTGGAAATTTTTCCAACCCCAAAAATCAGCAGCAAAATGAAGGCGATCAACAGTATTTCTGGTAATTGCAGACTACCCATAGTTACTCCTTTCCCTCCGTCTTTGCAGGCTTGACAGCCAGCGCGGAGAGCAAAATGCTTAACAAATATAATACAGAAAGCGGCAACATGAAAATTAACATATTGATCGGGTCACCAGTAGGGGTGATCACCGCCGCCAAAACCGCAATTAGTATAATGGCAACCCGCCAACCTTTCAGCAGCATTTTAGGGTTAACCAGCCCCACCTTCGTAAGCACAAAGAAAATCAACGGCAGCTGAAAACTAATCCCGATCCAAAATAAAAGGTTGGTCGCAAAACCGATGTAAGACTTTAAGCGGATGCTTGTGGTGACGTCCAGGATTTCCTGGAAAAATGCAAGCGATGTCGGCAGCATCACAAAATAAGCAAAAGCCACTCCTGCTATGAACAGTAAAACGGCAAACGGCAGCGCAATAAAAATGCCTTTACGCTCGTTAATCTTTAAGCCCTTGCCGACAAAGCTGAGCAATTGATAGGTGATCCATGGTAACGCAATAATCAGACCACCCAACAGCGCCACGCGCATGTAAACCGACATCGTCTCGGTCACCTCAATTGCGTAAAGGTTTTGCATGCCACCGATTGGTCGGGTCAGAAAAGCCAGCACCGGGTTGACGAAAAAAACAGCCACAATCACGCCTGCAAGCAGTCCAACCAATGACCACAGCAGCGTTTTTCGCAGTTCGTCCAGGTGGGTAACAATCGGTAACTTCTCGGTTTCCTCATCCATGATACTAACTCGCAGCCAGCTGAAGGCAGGTCTGTAAGAGCAGGGCAGCTGTTAGCGGCATTGCTCGTTCATCAAAATTAAAGCGTGGGTGATGGTGCGGAAATTGATTGCCATCCGGCGAGTCGCCTGCGCCTACCAAAACAAAACAACCCGGCACCTGCTCCAGGAACACGCCAACATCCTCAGAAAGCATGGTTTTATAAGTCGTGTCCAGCTTCATTGGTGCAATTGGCTTCCATGCCGTCTCATTCCCGATTCTTATCGCTGCCTGCCTGACAGCATCCGCAACCTGCGGGTCGTTGATGGTCGCTTTCGTTTTGGGTTCAAGCGTCAATTGAACCTGGCAGCCCATCGCATAACCGCTATGCTCACAGATATCCTTAAGTCTTCTTGCTATAACCTGGTAACTTTCATCCGAGAAATACCGAATTGTCCCGCCCATCTCAACCTTCGAAGGCGTGATGTTAAAGGTCTTTCCCCCGCTGATACTGCAGACACTGATCACCGCAGGGTTTAGTGGATTCAAATTTCGGCTTACGATTGTCTGGATCTCGTTGACAATCTGGGCAGCAGCGACGATCGGGTCAATCGATGACTGTGGCTGCCCACCATGCCCACCTTTGCCCATCACAATAATCTCAAATTTCCCCGAAGCCGCCATGACCGCACCAGGAGTAACACCCACCCACCCGAACGGTTTCTCATTCCACAAATGCGCGCTCAGTAGATAGTCCAGCCCAAGCCCAGCAAGAGCGCCCTCATCAAGCATTCTCAGCGCTCCCTGTCCAATTTCTTCGGCAGGCTGGAATAGCAAATGATACGACCCTACCAATTGATCGCGAAGTTGATTGATCATCCAGCCAATAGTCAAACCGATGGCAACATGTCCGTCATGCCCGCAGGCGTGCATTTTTCCGGGAACGGTGGAACAATAATCGACTTCATTTTCTTCGTAAACAGGAAGCGCGTCCATATCGAAGCGGAACAAAAAGGAAGGTCCCCGCCTGCCAGTATCAAAACTGGCGACAAAACCAGTCTCAGCCAGGGATGCCCCTATAGTGAAACCCTGCTGCTTCAGCCGGGTCGCAGCATACTCGGAGGTCTTGTACTCCTCAAACGACAACTCAGGGTGTTGGTGTAAAACCCTGCGGTCTGTCTGTGTTTGCGGAAAATAACTAAGTGCCAGTTCTAACAGGTCCATCAGACCCTCAAAATTACCCGTCTGAAGTGCTCGTAATAAAGCCCATCGCTCTCAGCCGTTTCCTGGCGGCGTTCGTTCCATTTTTGCTCAAAGGAAGCGGGATCTCCGATCTGTGATGCATGCTTTTTTAGGGCGTCAAAACGAATCTGCCAGTAATCTGAGACATCCAGTGTGATATTTGGATCAACCGTCAGGCTCATCCACAGTTCGCAGATTCGGGTGGTTTTTAACCCTCGTGCCAACTGTTCCGGGTAGAATCCTGCGTTTCCAGCACCAGGGAAGACAGCCTCCATGGTCAGCAAGCCCGCCGCGCGATGGTCGGGATGGTTGATGTAAAAGCGGTGAAAAAAAGTTTGAGGATCACTGCTGACAACGATATCAGGCTGGCGCTTACGCAATTCAGCGGTTAAGCGCTTCCTGTTTTCGAAACTTGGTTCGATGAAGCCATCCGGGAGATCAAAATAATCGACCTCGCCCACCCCCAAAACATCGGCAGCGCTGCGCTGCTCACGCTGGCGAACCAGCTTGAGCTCCTCCCCATTGGGGTATTCTTCGCTCAGCCCTCGCTCGCCCTTTGTAAGCAGCAAATAATCGATCTTGTGCCCCTGTTGAATCCACATTGCGATAGTGGCACCCATAAAGAACTCCGGGTCGTCAGGATGAGCGAGGATCACAAGGATTCTTTGTGGTTCCTGCCATTCATCGAACTTTATCGGACTATTTGCTTTTACTTCCATCGTGGCTGACTCGTTTTCCTGGCCTGCGACCGCGTTTTTTGCGGGAAGATGCACTGTCTTTGCTGCTTTTGGGTTGAGCTATCTTGGGGTCTTGCCCGCTTTGCTCTTCAAAGGTTTCGGTTCTCGTCTGCATGCTACGGTCTCGTCGTTGGCGGGTCTTGCTGGTACTGCCTGGTCGGCTTTCTTCTCCCTTGGGCGGTCGACCGATCTGGTCAAACCGCACCATTTCAACATCATGGTCATCGCTCGTATCTTCAGACTGGATGGCAGCCAGCACAGGTTTCTTCTCTTCCATCACACCGGTTTCCAGCTCCGTCCGCGTTATTTCGCGGGAACCGACCTCGGGGATGCTGACAATTACCGAATCGCTCAACGGTAAAACCTGGATGACCTTGCCTTCACCTAATGGTGTCTGGATACTTTTCTTGCGTTTGGGCAGCAATTTACGGGCTTCTTCATACATATCATGTTCGTAAGCCAAACAACAGCGTAATCTTCCGCAAATACCAGTGATTTCTGTTGGTGTCAGCGAGACATTTTGTGACTTTGCCATCCGGATGGAAATCGAGCTAAATTCGGTCAGGAAACGGGAGCAGCAGCGTTTTTCTATGCCGCACGCGCCCAGCCCGGATACTTCTTTTGCCATATCGCGGGGACCAACCTGGCGGATCTCAAGCCGTGTGTCAGTATACATCGGCGCAGCCTCACGGATAAAATTGCGCATGTTAAAATTTGGCAAATCTTCATAGGTCAAGAATAAGGTCAGGCGTGTTGAGTCAAATGAATATTCGGCATCAATCGCCTTAACACCCTTGTATTCCGGTTTGTTCAGGAAATCGCGTGCTTTTTCAAGCGCTTCCGCTTCCTTTTCTTTGATCATATCCCGAAGAATCAGGTCACGCGGGGTCGCTTTTCGTTCGACGCCTTGCACTTCCTGGTCGTGGTCAGGTGGATGTTGTTCAATGCTGGCGACCTTAGCGATCTGCTTACCGCGAGCTGTGTTAACAATAACAAATTCTCCGACCTGCAATTCCATATCTTCAGGGGCGGAAAAGTAGTAAGTTTTGCCGATACGTTTAAATTGAACTCTTATGAGTTTTTGTTCAGACATAGTCAATAATTATATCACCTGGCTTGGATCTTCCTATATGCCTCTTTGCTGGCTTCAGCAGCGACATTTCTGGCGATTTCAATCAACGCTTCGCCAGCCGGGCTCAGTGATTCCTGCAGAACCTCCGGGCTACCGATGTCCCCGCCTAAACCGATTCTCGCGTCGATCGGAATACGTCCAAGAAAAGGCACGCCAACCTGCGCTGCCAGGCGTTCGCCGCCTTTTTCACCGAAGAGAAATTGGTGGCTGCCATCGGGCATCTCAAGATAAGCCATATTTTCGATGATTCCAAACAAGGGCGTTTCCAGTTTGGCAAACATATTCACTGCCCGGTAAGCGTCATCCACCGCCACTTGCTGCGGTGTGGTCACAATGACAGCACCACTGACAGGCATCGATTGCGTCAGCGAAAGCTGCACATCGCCGGTTCCAGGCGGCAGGTCGACAACCAGGTAATCCAGGTCGCCCCAATCGAAATCAGTGAGAAATTGCTGAATGGCAGAGTGAAGCATCGGTCCCCGCCAGATTAATGGCTGTCCGGGCTGAACCATGAAGCCGATTGAAACAACTTTGATTCCATGAATTTCAGAAGGTTTGATTTTGCCACCTTCAGGTGAGTCAGGCAAACGATCCAAACCTAACATGCGTGGAATGTTGGGACCGTAAATGTCGGCATCCAGCAAACCCACCCTGGCGCCGTCTTTGGCTAAAGCGAGGGCAATATTTAACGAAACTGTGCTCTTGCCAACCCCACCTTTACCCGATCCAATCGCGATGACATGCTTGAAGCAATTGCCACCCAAATCCAAACCTTTGGGAGCATTGATCCGTGATGTCATTTCAATATCAACCTCGCTCGCTGAGGTCATGGTCAAAACAGCATCCCGGGCATCAGCTTCAATTTGGTGTTTTAGTGGACAGCTTGGTGTGGTCAGAACGATCGAAAAACTGATCTTCTCGCCATCGATTTTAATATTTTCAATCATTTTCAAACTCACCAGATCACGGTGTAAATCCGGGTCCATGACATGGCTGAGGGCATTAAGTACTTGTTGTTCAGTTATCAAGGTGTTCTCCTACTTGTTTTTTATTAGGCTTATTCTACGGGGAGAACGCACTTTTATCAAGGAAAGCAGGCAATCTTAGCGGCACTCCTCGTGCCGGTCACCTCTGCCCCTTTTTGTTTGAAATGCCCTCAAACCGCTGCGATGGTAAAACAAAATCATTCCACGGTCACCGACTTTGCCAAATTTCGCGGTTGATCAATATCCAAACCATTCAAAGCCGCCACATGATAAGCAAACAGCTGCAGCGGGATCACCGTCACAACAGGACTCAGCAGCCAGGGAACCGCCGGAATCCACAACACTTCATCGGCAAGCTCTCCAATCCTCTCGTCCCCGTCTGTCGCTATGGCGATCACTTTACCATTGCGCGCCTTTGTCTGCTCAATCTGGCTGACCATTTTGTCATACCAGGGATCCTGCGACGCGATCACAATCACCGGCATGTGTTCATCAACCAACGCAATCGGTCCGTGTTTCATCTCGCCAGCCGGATACCCTTCAGCATGCTTATAAGAAATCTCCTTGAGCTTAAGCGCCCCCTCATAGGCAATTGGCATATTGATACCACGCCCTAGATAGAGCGCACCTTGCATATCCTTATAGCGCTCCGCCACTTCCCTGACCTGATCCTCCCGTGCCAGCGCTCTCTCTACGAACGAAGGGACTGACAGCAGATCTTCGATTAATTCGATTCTCCGTGCTTCCTCCAGCCCGCCGCGCAGGTCTGCAAGATAGACCGCCAGCATATATAGATCCAAGACTGGCGCGGTAAACGCCTTGGTGGAGGCTACCCCAATCTCAGGACCAACCTGCATCGAGATCGATCCATCAGCTACGCGCATCGCCTGGGAGCCGATCGCGTTGACAATCGACCACACTTCAGTGCCTTTGCTGCGAGCCTCCTCCATTGCCGCCAGAGTATCCGCTGTCTCGCCAGATTGTGAGATTACCAGGACCACTGTGCCCTCTTCCAAAATTGGGTCGGCATAACGAAACTCAGAAGCGACCATTACCTCAACCGGTACGCGGGCAATTTGTTCGATCAGCGTTTTGCCAACCATACCGGTATACGCCGCCGTACCGCATGCTGTGATGAAGATTTTCTTGATTTTTTTCGCCTTCGCGGCGCTAAGATTCAACCCGGGCAACCATATTCGATGGCTTTCATAATCAATCCTGCCGCTGAGTGTATCTGCCAGCGACCGAACCTGCTCGTGGATCTCTTTTTGCATAAAATGGCGGTATTTCCCCTTCTCAGCTGCCACCGCGTCCCAGGGAACCTCCTCCACAACCCCGTTAACCGAATCTCCTTCCAAGTCCTGGAGCATAAACCCATCCCGTGTCACCACTGCCAAATGCGCGGATTCCAGAAAGGTCATCATGCGGGTGTGATTAACAATCGCCGGGATGTCGCTGGCAATGAACATCTCATTTTCCCCGACACCCAATGCCACCCCGCCGGCATTCCCCAGCCTCGCGGCAATCAGTTTTTCCGGCTCAACCGTAGACATCACCACCAAACCATGCGCGCCTTTTAGTTTTTTCAGGGTTTTGCGCACTGCCAGAACCAGGTCATTCGTTTCGCGATAATAAATCTCAACCAGGTGGGCGATCGTCTCCGTATCAGTCTCAGATTTAAATTCAACCCCTTTCGCCACCAGCTCTTCACGCAGTTCCAGGAAGTTTTCAACAATGCCGTTATGCACAACCACAATCCGGTCAGACACTCCCATATGCGGGTGGGCGTTTTGCTCATTTGGAACGCCATGCGTCGCCCAACGGGTATGACCAATGCCTATACTTCCAACCAGGGGGTTTTCGCAAACCAGGTTTTCCAACGCTGCCACTTTACCGGCAACTCGCCTTATCTCAATCTTTTTATCTTCAAGGATAGCCAGCCCGGCAGAGTCATAACCCCGGTATTCCAGCTTTTTTAATCCATCCAAGACAATCGGCATGGCATCCTGCCAGCCAATGTAGGCAACAATTCCACACATAAGTGCTCCTTTGATTACTTGTTCTTGGAAAAAGGGGAACCCTGGAGGCTTCCGCCGAATTTTCGATTTTCCCATGTTGCCATGGTTAGTCTCCTCTTGAGAGGAGAAACCTCCCACCTCGTCACCCGCTGCTGCGGGTCAGGCGCTTAGTTTTCCAAGTTGGTACTATTATACAATAAGGCTGCAATATGTATGCCGAGCCAAAACTCGGCATGAGTCTGCCCTACAATCCTGCCATTTTACACCCCGACATTTAAAATTCTGTCGGATTACGACTTAATCATTGTTTTACGGGCTCAACACCAACGGCAAATATATACCATGATTGCTGCTTGTTGCCTTATACAACCCTCCCCGATACGTCCCGGCATACATCGTGCTGGTGTCATTCGGGTCAATTGCCAGGGACATGATCATTTTAGTTTGCAGCCCTGAATTTACCGGTTCCCAACTCTCTGCCATGTTCACGCTCTTAAATACACCATCCATGAAAGTAGCAGCAAAAATAACATTTGTGTCCGTAGGGTCTATCGTCAAATCCTCAATTGCACCGTAGGTTAACCCAATTTTCAGCCACTCCCAATTCATTCCAGCATCGATGCTTTTATGTACTCCACCGTATGTCCCGGCGTAGATAACGTTACTGTCTGATGGGTCGACCACTAATGACACAATGTCTGTATTAATTCCAGAACCAATTCGGATCCAATTGCCTCCTTCATTGTTACTCTTATAGACTCCTCCCATGCCTGCGGTGCCGGAATAGATCGTCGTCGGATTAAGTGGGTCTACCACCAGCGCACGTACAGTCTCGTTATTCATCGAGCTTGAAGTATATGTCCAGGTTTCACCAGCGTTTTCACTTTTGTAAACTCCATACATCACTCCCGCGTAAACAATATTGGGATTTATTGGGTTTATTGCCATTGAGAAAATTGTTTCCTGAAATGCTTGGTCGGCGATTTTCCAGGTATCGCCTGAATCAGTGCTTTTGTAAACCCCGGAATTTGTGCCCGCGTAGACCGTGGTAGGTTGAAGAGGATTAATCACGATGACATCCGTATCCTTATTATCCAAACCAACAGAGGAAAGGCTCCAGCTCGCTGCTGCATCAAGGCTCCTGTAGACACCATTGAATGTTCCGGCAAATATAACATTCGAATTGCTCGGATTGATCGCCATAGTTTTTATGTATTCTCCGGTGATTCCATCATTGATTACCGTCCAACTCGAGCCGCTGTTGACTGTCTTGAACAAACCAGGATCGTATGATCCGATATAAACGGTTTCTGCTGAACTCGGGTCGATTGCGAGAGAATATATCCGTGCTTCACCGAGACCTGCATTAACCGCGGTCCAGTTTTCCCCCTTATCGACACTCTTAAAGACGCCAACGTCCGTTCCGGCAAATAATATTAAAGGGTTACTTTGGGAGACTGCCAGCGATAATACGCTCGAGGTGGTCAGCCCATTGGTCAACTGACCCCAGTTCTCACCGCCGTCAATACTTTTATAGATCCTGGAACTCCAGGTGCCAACATAAACAATATCAGGGTTTTGAGGGTCGATGACTACAATTTCAACTTCAAGGTAATCAATTTTCTTTACCCAACCCTCGCCACCGTTTATACTTTTGTAAATTCCATCATAGTGGGTGCCAGCGTAAATGATATCGGGGTCTATTGGGTCAATCGCAATGGAACTTATCGAGTCGCTGGTCAAGCCAATCGCATTCCAGCTAACTCCTGAGTTGGTGCTTTTGTAGATGCCATCATCGATCGTGCCAGCATAAATCGTAGTCGGTTTGGTCGGGTCAATCGCCAGGGCAGAAACCTCGCTAAACGGAGTATCCAGGAGTTGCCAACTTGTTCCTCCATTGATGCTTTTAAAAAGTCCTGCACCCGAGGTGGCGGTGTAAAGAATTTGTGGATTTGCAGGGTCAATCGTCAAAACTCTGATTTGAAGAGATGATAGTCCATCGTTGACAGCCTGCCAGGTCAAACCCCCGTCCTTTGATTTGAACACACCCGCATAAGCTGTGCCAACATAGAGATTGTTCGGAAGGATAGGGTCAATTACGATGGAATAAACCCACGCTGCGTTGATACCATTATCAGACTTTTTCCAAGTAATTTGGTCATCAGCTTCAACCGCTCCACTGGGAATTAAGCTAAACAAAAGGATAAAAATCATCATTGCCAGTGTAAATCGTTTCATTAATCTCTATCCGTTGACTTGTATTTGATTCATTCCATTTTTAAATTTCAATGTATGTCCTTGTGCCCAACAACCGAACATTCCTGTCCGATTATACCCCTGTTAGCTTTGAGTTAGTGCTTCCAGCCCAGCAGTTCCAGCAATTCGAAATGTGAATGCGTGTAGATCAAGGACGCAAAATGCAGGGTGATCGGACTCCGAAGATGGTAGATTCTTCACTGCGTTCAGAATGACAGTCTCTAGAATGACAATATTTGCGTCCAGAATAACAGTCTTTAGAATGACATCAATTTACACACCATAATGCTTTTTCAGCTCTTCGTAATCCTCCGGCGTGTCGATATCCCTCGCCATCCAGTCGTCCAGCCAGGGCAGTGTGGTGTGCGGGCAAGAGGAGATGATCTGCCTGCCTCCTGCATCGCCTTTCAATTCATCAAAGAGCGGAAAACAACTTGCTGGGAAGTAAACCGGGTTGGTTCTGCGGTCGTTAATCACCGGCACGACCACTTTTCCGGATCTCAAGCCTTCCTCCGCGACGCTGCCAACCAAGTTGACCGACAATTGCGGTTGGTCTGATAACAAAAACAACACCCCTTCAACCGCTTCCTTAATCGCTGCCATGCCTTTTTTCAAAGAGGTGCTCTGCCCCTGCTCCCAGTCATGGTTAACCACGACGATAGCCTGGCTTTCGTCCAAAGTCTCTCGAATGATCGCGGCATTCGCCCCCAAAACAACAACTACCGGCTTGAACCCAGCCAGCAAAGCAATCTCGACCACGGTATTTACTAAATTCTTATTCCGCCAGGGAAGAACTTGCTTTACATCTCCAAAACGGCTCGATCTGCCAGCCGCCAAAATGACGGCAGCAACTTTTTTTGCTCCCAATTTTTTACTCGTAATCCCAGAAGCCAACTTCATGCTTTGGCAATTTGCCCAGCCCGCGCAAGACCGTCTCATCGGTCAGCGGAAACCGTTCAAACCAAAGACCAGTCGCCTGGTAGACAGCTTCGAGCACACCCGCAGCAAATGGCAGGTAGGGCATTTCTCCCATACCCCGGGCACCATAAGGACCGAGAGGGTCTGCCAGTTCCAGGATCACCGAGCGCGTTTTTATCGGAATGTCTTTGACCGTCGGAATCAGATATTTCGAGAGCCGGTCGCTGATCACAAGGGTGTCCTTCTTTTTCCAGTCTTCGATTAAAACATAACCTGCTGCCTGGACAACCGCTCCCTCGATCTGCCCTTCGACCAACTGGGGGTTGATCGCCTTACCGACGTCATCGACACTGATCACTTCCCTCAGCTCCACGTTACCGGTGCGGGTGTCGACATCGACCAGAAACGCCTGGGCAACATAGCCGTAAGTAAAGTTTGGGTAGCAATGCCCGTCATCCGGGTTTAACGGCGTGGTTTGAGGCGGTCGATAAACAAAAGATCCCATGGCAGGTCGGTTGCCTTCTGCCCATTTTTGCTTGGCGATATGAGCAGCGCCAATAATGGAGTTGCCAGCCATGTGAGTCATGCGAGAAGCAGAAACACTGCCCGCATCAAGCGATGTCGCAGTGTCAGAGTAAAAAGTATGGATTTTTTCCAATGACAGTTCCAGCGCTTCTGCGGCGAATTGCGCAAAAACCGTATGCGCGCCCTGCCCAACTTCAGCTCCGGAGTGGTAAAGTTTGGCAACTTCGATTTCTTCATCGCCCTCGAGAATGATGGTCGCGCCGCAATTCTCTGGCGCTCCATAAGAAAAACCAACATTCTTGAACCCGCAGGTCAGGCTCCAGGCAGATTTTATGGCAGGGTTTTCAGATTGCGGTACTATGGGCATTTTCCAGCCCTTTTCGGTTTTCGTCCAGCCGGCTTCCAGGGCGCAGCGTTCAGTCACCTCCCTAATGGTCACACCTTCAGGTAAAACCGACCCCATTGAGATGGTTGAACCCTCTTGAAAGAGGTTGCGCATGCGCAATTCCACCGGGTCCATCTCCAGCGCGGCTGCCAGCTTGTTCACTTGCATTTCAGCCATGAAGTTCGCCTGTGGTCCGCCAAAGCCTCTAAATGCCCCCGCTGGCACATCATTGGTGTAAACTGCGTAGGCATCAGTGGAAACATTGGGAATTTCGTAGGGTCCGCTCGCCAGCAGCGTTGCATTGCCGAGCACCTTGTTGGAGGTAAAGGCATAAGCGCCGCCATTCGCCCAAATGGTACATTGTGCAGCCAAAATCTTGCCCTCGCGCGTGGCTCCCCATTTCGCTTTCATCGTATAGGCGTGGCGTTTGGCATGCCCGACGATCGACTCTTCCCTGCTCCAAACCACCTTCACAGGTCGGTCGATGCCCTTTTCATGCAGACGCATCACCGCCAAGCCCAGAATGATCTGGACTGACATATCTTCCCGCCCCCCAAAAGCACCGCCGATTGCCGGATAAATTACCCTGATCTTCTCAGGTGGCAGTCCCAATGCGTGGGCGGTCTGAGCCTGGTCTTTGTGCGTCCATTGCCCAGCAACGATGATCGTGATTCGCTCTTCCTCATCCATAAAAGCCACGCCTGCTTCTGGTTGAAGGTAGGCATGCTCTTGCACCGGCGTCTGGTATTCTCCTTCGACGATCACATCACACTGTTCAAAACCATCATCTACATTGCCAAATCTGACCTTGTTATGGTGAAAAATGTTCGAATCTCTGCCAGGATGCAGGATAGTCGCGTTCTCTTGAAGTGCTTCACCTAAGGTTTTAACTACCGGCAGATCTTCGTATTCAACTTTAATTAACGATAGCGCTTTCTCGGCAATTTCTTTCGTCTCAGCGATCACCAGGCAAACCTGGTCGCCTTCAAAGCGCACAATCTCGGCGCCTTCCTTGGCCGATCCCGGACCGCTGAGCACAGGCTGGTCATACATCGAGAGTCCAAATTCGTTCACCGGAACGTCTTTGGCGGTCAATACCATCACCACACCTTCCAGCGCTTCGGCTTCGGCGGTGTCAATTGAAAGTATGCGGGCGTGAGCCCTGCCTGAGAATAAAACTTTCATTACCAATTGATCGGCAAAGGCGAAGTCGCCCGGGTATTTCGCAGTTCCGCTTACCTTGGCATGCGCGTCAATCCGGTTGGTTGATTTTCCGACTGCTTTCATTGTTCACCTCCGTCACCACGGCAGGCTGCCTCAATCGCCTGGACAATCTTGTAATAACCCGTACAGCGGCACAGGTTACCAGAGATGCCGTCTTTGATTTCATCTACTGTTGGCTGAGCTTTCTCTTCCAATAATTTTGCGCCAGCCATAATAAATCCGGGCGTACAATATCCGCACTGTACGGCGCCGTGGTTGATGAATTCACGCTGAACCGGGTGCAGCTCGCCCGTTGGTGCCAGCCCTTCAATTGTCGTAATTTTCGCCATATGCGCCCTCGGCGCAGGCACCAGACAGCTCACCACCGCCTTGCCATCCAGGTACATGGTGCAGGCACCACACTCGCCTTCTTCGCATCCAGGCTTCGAACCGGTGTAACCTACGCGCTCCCGGACTAAATTTAGCAGCGTATACCTGAAGTCACCACCAAACATATACGCTTGTCCATTAATGGTTGTTTCAATATGTTCTTGGTCCCACTTGCCTTCGGGCACCGGCTGCCAGCCAGCTCCCTGGCTCAGCGTGACCGGATTCTTGGGCACCTTCTGCTCCAGTTTTTCTTCAAGAATTTCCAGCAGGGCATCTTCGATGATTACCTGCATCATATACTGGCGGTAATCCGCTCCACCCCTAAAATCAGTGATTGGCTTGGTATCTCTCGCTGCCAACTCAGAGGCACTTTTTGCCACATCTGCGTTGAGGCGTTTTCCTCTAAGGAATTCTTCTGCCCCAGCAGAATGGATCACCGTCGGAGCTACAGAACCCATAGTCACAGCGGCATCCACAATCACTCCATCGTACAGGTCGAGCACCACACAGCAATTCAAGGTGGCAATCGCCTGGGTTTTCCGCAAGGCTTGCTTGATAAAACTGCCCCGCTGGCTATCCTTCAACGGCTTGACAACGATCTCGCGTACCAGTTCGTCGGGTTGCTTTACGGTCTGGCGTAAGCCGGTATAAAACTCGTTCAGCCGAACCTGCCGCTCTCCTCGCTCTGCCGATACCAATTCAAGGCTCGCGTCCATCGCCATCAGCGCCGGGATGCTGTCATTAGCCGGTGATGCAGTGATCAAATTGCCGACCACAGTCGCGCGGTTGCGCAATTGCGGTGAAGATACCCGGTAGCAAGCTTGGTACAACGGATATGCGAGCTCCCGTAAAAGCTCTGATCTGAGCACATCGTTGTGGGTGACATTCGCCTGGATATGCAGCATCCCATCCACATCCTGGTAAATTGCGTCCAGCCCGCCGACGCGTGTGATGTCGATCACATCTTCCAGCTGTCCCCATTTGCCATCACGAATCTCAACCATCAGATCGGTGCCCCCAGCGATAATCTTGGTGTTACTGCTGGCACTGCGCAGCAATTCCAGCACCTGTTCAATCGTTTCAGGCAAGTGATAGTTGTTCCACATATTGCCTCCTGATTTTAGCTGTTACGAGCAGCAATTACTTCTGCCAGGATACTGATCGCGATCTCATCCGGCGTTTCAGCTTCGATGTCTATCCCAATCGGCGATTTGATTAAACCAATCCTCTCGCTTGCTACCCCTTTATCCAGGAGCCCCCGCTTGGTGGTTCCCCATCGCTTAAGTGATCCGATCAGTCCGATGTATGCTGGAGTATGCTCAAGAATTACCGGGAGTCCTTCCACATCCACATCGCTTCCACGGGTGACGCCAACGATATAAACCTGCTGGTTGATGTCCAGATGCTCTGGGACCTCACTCATCAGAATAGGTAAAAAATCGACCTCGCCAGGGATTTGCTCGCTGGTGCAAAGTTCAACACGGTCATCGGAAACGATCACTCTGAAATCGAGCATTTGCGCGAATTTCGCCACCGCCCGTCCCACATGCCCCGCGCCCAGCACCAGTAAAACCGGTCTGACCGATTGGGGCTCAATATATACGGTTACGTCACCACCGCAAACCCCCACCGCGTTTTTTTCTCGTGGGTCAAGTGTGTAGCGCAAAATCTCCGGTTGTCCGGTTTTCAGCGCTCTCAGGGCGGCATCAACAGTCTCGTTTTCCACCTGCCCGCCGCCAACCGAACCAAACGTCAGCGCGTTTGGGTAGACCAGCATCTTGCTGCCGGCATGCCGGGGGACAGCTCCTTTTGTTTCAATGACAATACAAAGACAGACAGGCTGCCCTGTTTTGGCTGCATCATAGAGCCTTTCGTATAGATCGATCATTACACCTCAAGTAAAGATAGAATAATTGGCAGCAGTTGTTTCTTACGCGAAACCACCCCAACAGCCAGTTCGGTGCCATCGGGCAGCGGTTCGTAGGGCAGTTCATCCAGCGCAGGTGGTGCGTCTTCAAAGATCAGCCGGCTGGAGCCTTCCACCACGTCGGTGACCATCAAACCGGCGAAGTCGAGTCCTTTTTCCTTGATCAGCCCTACCAAAGCCTGTCGCAGCGGACCAACATAGTCACCAATTTGATACAGATCGGTGGTTTCAACCTGGGCAATCGCAAAATTATAGCCGCCGTTTTCATAAACCTTCATGTCAGTACGGACGATCAATTCCGGTTCCTGCGTCAGCAAGCCAGCACCAGCACGGACAATTTGTTCACCCCAGGTTTGTATGGTCTCATTTTCGAGCGGTGATCCAGGCACGAACGCCCAGCGCGCCAAAACATCTGCGATAGCCTTGTCCCGAAGAGTTGTTGTCGGTGATGTCAAAATTAGCGTGTCAGAAAGTAAACCAGCCAAAAGCAAGCCGGCAATATCCGGCGGCGCGCTGAGCCCGGCTTCCGATATTTGCTCGGATACCAGCGTGGAAGTGCTGCCGACAATGTCGACGGTAAATTTGATCGGATTATGGGTAGATTGGTTTCCCAGTCGATGATGGTCGAGGATTTCCAGCAAATCTGCTTCTTCGAGCGATGCGATCGATTGCTGGGGCTCATTATGGTCAACTAAAATCACCTTGATTCGGGGCGGATTAACAATATCGCGCTGCCTGGTGATGCCCAGGTAGCGATTGTTTTCATCAACCACCCAATATTCATTGAATTCCTGTCTGAGCAGCCGGTTGATCACATCTTTGATGCGTGTTTGTGGTTGAAATTTCGGAATGTTTCGGGTCGCAGCCTCCCGGCACTGGATATCCAGCATCTCTGAGATGGTCATGTCCCGAAATTTGGGGTGCGGACCGATAATTTTTCGCAGAAAATCAAACATGCTGCTGCCAGTGACCATACCATAGGGCGTGCCGTCGTCATTGACGACCGGGGCAATGCCGCCGGTACGCGAAAGAATCGTCCAGGCTTCGTTCAACGATTTTTCAGGCGTGACCACGTCGAGCCTTCGCATAACCGATTCGAACCTGGGGCTGGCATCGGTCATCAAAAGCGGTGGCTCGATTCCGAGCGTTCGCAGCACAAACGATGTTTGCATGTTGATCGCACCCGCTCTGGTTGGCATGGTTGGCTCGCCATCACGCTCGTTGAGCAGCCAGGCATAGCCGACCGCTGAAGCGATCGAGTCAGTGTCGGGGTTGATGTGCCCGGTTACATAAATTTGCTCCGATGATTTTTTCCGATAAATCCCTTTTTCCATTCAATCACCTGTTTTTCAAATCTCGCCAAACTTTTTCGGGGGTGACGGGGTTATCAAAAATGCTTGCTCCGCAGGCGTCCAGCACCGCGTTGCCAATCGCCGGCGCGGCACCATCCAGGGGAATCTCCGCTACAGCCTTGGCACCAAAAGGTCCGGTTTCTTCGTAAGTTTCCACGAAAATGGCGCGGATATTGGGCATTTCGTCAGCCCGAAAGATATGATAATCCACAAGGTCGGTCTCCCTGGGCTGACCGTGGGCATCGTAGACCATTTCCTCACACACACCGTAACCAAGCGCCTGGGCGACACCGCCTTCAATCTGACCCGAAGCGGCAATTGGGTTTATGATCACGCCGGAATCCACCGCCATAACCAAGTCTTCAACCGTCACCTGCCCGGTTTCGGTATCCACCATAACCGTCGCGAACTGCGCCGCAAACGGTGGTGGTGAGTTTGGCGATACGTAAGAAGCGCTCGCCATAATCTGCTCCTGCTTTCGCCAGTGGAGCGAGTCCAGCGCGATTTCGGCAATACTAACGCTTTCACCGCCCGGCACAGAAGCGTGATTATTTCGCAAAACAATCTCGTCTGTATCAAACTCCAGCCCGCGTTCAGAGAAAATTTCCTGGGCACGCTGCTTGATCCGCTCAGCCACTTGCTCAGCAGCCCGTTTAACCGCCGTGCCTGAAATGTAAGTGGTGGAGGAGGCGTAAGCACCCACATCGAAGGGGGTCGTGTCGGTATCTGAAGAAGTCACAATCACATCCTCAACCCTGACACCCAAAACCTCCGCGGTAATCTGAGCAAGGGCAGTATCGCTGCCAGTACCCAGGTCGGTGGCGCCAACCATCAGGTTGAAACTGCCATCATCGTTGATCTTAATGTGCGCGCCGCCCATATCCAGGTAGGGGATCGCGGTGCCTTGCATGACTGTTGCCATGCCAATGCCGCGCCTCAGGTGCGGTTTTCCCGGTACGCTTTGCCAATCTTCGTTGCCAAATTTCTCATCCCAACCAATTGCTGCCTTACCCTGCCGCACACATTCTTCCAATCCGACTGTGCTGATGATTTCGGGTACAGGTTCGCGCCCTTCGTTCCATGCTGTACTAAATGGTTGGTACTCGCCCGGACGCAAAGCGTTCTTCAGGCGGAAATCGATTGGGTCAATGCCCATTTCCCTGGCAATCATCTCAAAATGGCGGTCCAGGGGCCAATAGCCTTGTGGGACACCATATCCGCGATACGCTCCCGCGGGAGGAGTGTTGGTATACACGATGTCAGCATAAAAGCGAATATTCGGTTTCTCACGATATTTTCCATCGCCAACGTACAGACCCATTGACTTCTGCCCGGTATTACCGGTTACCGTTAGCGCGTGGCAGCCATAGGCTCCGGTGTCTGAGAGTGCGTACATCTCATTGGCAGTCATTGTGCCATCGTACTTCACACCAGTCTTCATGCGAACATGCATCGGGTGCCTGGAACGTGAAGCGATAAACTCTTCTTCCCGGGTCATCTCATATAGCACTGGTCTGCCAGTCGCGATCGTCAGGTGGGCAGCCACATCTTCAATCAAAACTTCCTGTTTGTTCCCAAATCCGCCCCCGATACGTGGTTTAATCACCCGGATACGCTTGACCGGCAGTCCGATTACTGGTGCGATCATTCGGCGCACGTGGAAAGGCACCTGCGTGCTCGTGCGAACTACCAGGCGGTCATCTTCATCCCACCAGGTCATGGTCACATGTGGTTCGATATGAGCCTGCTGCACTTTCGGTACAAAATAATCTTGCTCGAAAATGCGGTCAGCCTCCGCAAAACCTTTATCGACATCATTAATATCTATACGGATCTTTGCCGCAAGGTTGATTGAAGGGTCAGAATCAGCGAAATTGACATATTCGGGCTCATCGTGAATCACCACAGCGTCCTCAGACATGGCATCGTGCAGGTCGATGATGGGGTCAAGTACTTCGTATTCCACATCAATCAAGGTCAGCGCTTTTTCAGCTATTTCGAGGGTTTCAGCGGCAACCATAGCCACCCGGTCGCCCACGAAGCGCACCTTGTTATCCAGCGAAAAAGTGTCCAGCGGTCCGGGGATCGGGTCCGACTGACCGGCAGTCGAATGCACGACCCGTGGGAGGTCCTCCCAGGTCAGAACCGCAGCCACGCCTTTTAAAGCCTTTGCCTTGCTGGTATCAATGCTCTTTATGTTGGCATGGGCGTGAGGCGATGCCAGAACTTTGGCATGCAGCAAGCCTGGCATGCTCCAGTCGGCAGTAAAAGCTGGCTTACCCTGAACCAGCTTGGCAGCGTCCACTTTTATTTCGGATTTACCAATAACCTCGGTTGGTTCTCGCTGGTCAAGCACAAATATTGCCGGTTCATATAGAGAATGCTTTGCAGTCGCGCCTTCAGCATCCTCCCTGATCTTTTTAGCAACAGCCAAAACAGCCTGAACTGGTTTGACATAAGCGGTACAACGACAGAGCACGCCTGAAAGTGCTTCACGCACCTCAGCCTCACTTGGGTCGGGGTTGTTATCCAGCAGCGCTTTTGCTGCCAGGATCATCGCCGGGGTGCAATAGCCACACTGCACCGAACCACTTTCAATAAAAGCTTGCTGTAAAACCGAGTAGCCATAGGTTTGTTTCCAGCCCTGTTGTGGGTGTTGACCGGCGCTCTCAATCGTCTCAATTTCGTGACCTTGCGCCTGAAGGGCGAAAAACATACAGCTGTTGATCGCTTTTCCGTCCATCAAAACCGTACAGGCACCACACTCACCTTTGACGCAGCCGCCCGATTTTGCTCCCAAAAAGCCCAGCCGCCTTAATACACCAAGCAGCCTCTCCTCAGGTCGGATCTCTACCTCGTGTGTTTTCTTGTTAATCTGAAGAATTAGGTTCATATCGTCTCCTATGATTCAGATGTCAAGCTGATTTTCTGCAGAGCCCTGCGTAGTAGCACTTCGCCAGCAGAAACCCGATATTCTTCGCTTGCCCACTGGTCGGTTGCCCCTGAATAAATTTTTGAAACCAATTCAGAAACGTCTGTTTGGTTTGGCTCCAACCTTATGAAATCGGTTCTTTCACAGCCACCAAAAGCCAGATTGAGCTTTCCTTCTGCGGTTTTTGCAGCCGCCACACAGACAATCGGGAGATCTTTAGGGCTCCGTCCAACACTTTCAAAAGCCAGGTCGATCGGTTCCGTGAAGAAGATGTCTGCGACCTGGTCATCAGGGTCGCGTTGCGTGAGGTATGTTTGCAGTGAAATTTTATCGAATGAAGCGAAAGTGGTCACAGTCGGATTCAGCGCCAGCAGGCAGATCAAAACCGACGAGCGCCCGTTAGTCTGTTTGAGAAAATTGCTCAAACTAAGGCTGTTGCGCACGTTGAGTCCATATTCAACGCTGAGCGCTTTGCTAAATTCTGGCAGGTCCAAAACTTCATCCAGGAATCTCAATGTGGTCAACCCGCCAATTCTCAAACCAGGATCCGTTGATTCGACATCGTCAAAATTCGTGTCCTGCAAGTCAATCAAGGCTTCCAGGTCTTCTCGCAGTGTCGGTTTGAAATCTCCCCCCAGGAGGAATTGTGCCCTCTCGCCAAATTTCTGCTTCAGCGCCAGTGCTTCCTCAGGCGATTGGGGACGAAAATATTGCATTTTTTCAGTCATCTGGATACACCTTCCACCCGGATTCCTCCAGGCTGTCTTGGTTGCTAAATTCGTCTTGCACCTCAACGAAAAATGCTTCGCAACTCGCCAAAACGACACCGCCCTTTGTACGGATTTCGCTCGCTCCCACTGCCGTCCTGCCGCGTTTTTTTACTGCTTTGCCAATTGCCAGCAGCGGCATGTTGGTCGGGACCGGTTTGAAATATTTGACTCTCAATTGGCTTGTGACCATGAACCGGTTCGGGTCATCGGTAGTCAGCGCACGCCCGGCAATCTCATCCAATATCGCAGCGATATTCCCACCGTGCACCATGCCGGGGTAACCGGCATAATTTTCCTCAAGGCAAAACTCGGAAACCACATTTCCGTCATCATTGACGTAAAACTCAAGTTTCAACGAGATCGGGTTTTCTCTCCCGCAGACATAACAGCTGCTGCTACTTGGCAATTTTTGCATTACACCTCTGTTGAGAAGGTATCGATCAAAAGTTTGGTGTTCCCACCAACACCATAAAGGATCGGGGTGGTACAACCGTGATCGATATATTCCTGTACTTTCGCACGGGCTTCGTCGGGCGTACCACTGGCAGTAATCCGATGGATCAAATCTTCCGGTACCAGGTGCTTGGCAGCCTGGATTTGCTCGTGGGTAGCTGGCCAACCTAAAATCGCCTGGATGCTCTCAACCACGTCCATGGAAACCCCGGATGCATGCGCGATATGCGGCTGCTGCGCCAGATATTGAGTCAGCAGTTCCCGCGTTGTGTCGATGGCTTTGTCGTGGTCTTCATCTACTGAGCATACCACCAGTTGCGGTCGGTCAAAATCTTCCATCTTTCGACCCGATTGGCGCAAGCCTTTATCAAGCTGTTCGAGGGCATAATCGTTATATTCAACCGGCACACAATAATTCAGCACAATGCCGTCCGCGATTCGTCCGGTCATCTCAATCATCTTGCCGCCAGTCGCTCCGATGTAAATCGGAAGGTTGCGCGGCTCTCGCCGACCGTGCACAACGTCCAGCTCAATGCCATTGACCTGATGGAATTCACCTTCAAAGGTTACATTCTCCATGTTCAATAGCCTGCGCAGGATGATAATGGTTTCTTCCATCGCTTTCAGCGGCTTTTTACGGTCAATCCCAACATTCTTTGCCAGGGGGTCCCACCAGGCGCCTATCCCACAAATGATACGGTTCGGCGCAAGGTCATCGAGGGTCAAAAAGGTCGATGCAAGCAGCCCGATGTTGCGGGTCCAGTTGTTAATTACGGCAGAGCCAATTTTGATTCTTTCGGTCACAGCCGCGTAGGCAGCCATAGGCACGATCGCGTCGCGCACCAGCCGGCTTTCTGCCTGCCAAACAGAATGAAACCCTTTTTCTTCAGCATATTTAACGATATCTAAGCCTTCACGCAGATCGTGCGCGTCTTGCAGGTATAAAGCAACATTTTCGAACATGGTGAAAATCCTTTCTATTCTTTCATAATATGGGTCTGTTGAAGGATAATTTTATTATAGAATGAAAAATCTTGAGGGGTATCCAAGTCTTGCTGTATATTTTCATTTAACCAAACAATTAGTTCAGCACCGCTGCTTGTAGCTTGCCGGATATGCTTTTGGAACGAACGCCGTCCAAACTGTGGTTTTAGCATGTCTGCATAGCTGAGCAGAATCGCGTTAGTGCCCAATTGGCGTGTATCCGGGACGATCACCATGGCGCGCTCAGCCGTCTTAATGGTTAACAACGCCTCAAGGTCCTCTGCGGTCATATAAGGCAAATCTGCCGGCAAGATCAGCACCCTGCCAGGACCTGTGGTCATAATAAACTGGAGCGCTTGCGCCACAGCTGCGTTTAAGCTGCTTTCCGCGTTTTCCTGCAGGGCGATACCGCCGTTTAACCGTGCGAAATCCAGCGCCTGGTCATCCTGGCTCACCACCAGGACCTTATCAAGGCTATTAGAGGCTCGCAATTTATGGAAGGTTTGCTCGAACAAAACTCGATTGAGCTCGATCATTTCGTCTTCTGCCAGGCACTCACGCAAGCGCGACTTGCCTCGACAAAAAGGTTTAACTGGCAAAACCGCCCAGGTGGTCATAACGCACCGATTTGGTCGGCGAATTGCCCCAGGATTGATTGAGCCAGCCCAACTTTGTCAGCTTCGTCGGTCATGATTGTAGGCATTTGAACCGGCAGCACGCGCAATGGAATCTCAGCTGCAGCATAGGCTTTCTCGCTGGAATCGTAAACGAACATGTTCAGGATATCAGCGTAATGGCGCATGACTGCCAGGCTGGAGGGTTGCACACCAAGTTCTGCAAACATCTTCGCAGCCGGACCCTTGATCGCTTTACCCTGGATGATCGGCGAAACCGCCGTCACATATTTTTCTGCCAACGCTTCGCGGACGCCAGGCAGAGCCAATATGGGGTCTATACTCACCCACGGGTTGGAAGGGGCAATCACAACCAGATCAGCTTCTTCAATCGCCATGAGAGCTTCAGGCAGCACCTCTGGCTCATATCCTCCGTGCAGCAGGATACGGCTAATTACCGGTTGCGCCTTTTCCCTCACCAAATAATCCTGGAAGGGTAAGGCTACACCGGCTTTTGTTTCGATCAACGTAGGAGCTTCATCATTGCTCATTGGCAAAATCCGGCTGGCGATGCCCCAACGTTCGGAAAAATCGTCGACAACCTCGCTTAGTTTCTTGCCATGGCGTAGCAATCGCGTTCGCTCCAGGTGTGTCGCTAAATCGCGGTCGCCCAGCTGGAACCAGGTAGGCGCACCGAACACTTCCAGCGCGTCGGAAACTTTCCAGGTTTCGCCTTCCAACCCCCAACCATAGGTCTTATTCGCCAACCCTGCCAGCGCATACGCGACCGAGTCAATATCAGGACAGATCTTCAGACCAAAGTGAGTGAAATCGTCACCAGTGTTGACAATGGCGGTCAGGTGACCGGGTGCCATGATGCGGTCAAAACCCAACACCAGTTTCGCCCCGCCAATACCGCCTGCCAGCATTGCAACTTTCAGGCTTGAAAAATGTGATGGAGGAATATTGCTCATCGGAATAAGTCTTTTTCCTTGTCGCGAATCAATTCTGTTACAGTGCCTTCTCTTAACTCATACGGGAAGCCGCGCACGTGCACAACCGGGGTACCTTCGTTTGCCTGCCCCATCATCAGCGACGCGGCAGCAGCCAATTCGTCTGCCGCCGCGATCGTGGTAACGCGCAATTGGTAATTGTTCATATCATGTGCGCCGCGCATGTCAATCAACCCGGGCATGCCCGCCAATCCGATGGCAGTGCCTAAAACGCCGTTCCTCCAGGCACGCCCAAGTGAGTCGATGATCAACACTGCGAGCTGCTTGCCGGTTTTTTCTTCCAGCGCTTTGCGAATCTGTGCGGCAGATTTGTCTGAATCCTCCGGCAGAAGCAAAACCCAATCTGCGTCTTCACCCCAATCGCCCTTGACATTGGAATGGTCAATGCCAGCATTCGCGCAAACGTGCCCGGCTTTGTGCTGGACAATGATCGTGCCAGGTCGTGTTCGTAAAATCTCAGAACTTTCATTCAGGATTAATTCCACCAATTCTGACCGCTTGCCTAAATATTCAGCCAGCTCCACCGCTTCGACCGAAGGCGTCACCGTGGTCAGGTTTACGAGGCGCCCTTCAGCCTTGGAGACGATTTTTTGTGCCAAAACAAGCACATCACCATCTTCAAAAGTGAATTCATTTTCCAGAGCCGCCCGGTAAATGATTTCAGCCAGGTCGTCACCTTTGTTAATTAATGGGATTCCTGGCAGGGTGCTGAGCGTCAGTTGGTTTGGTCGTTTCATTCAATTCCAGTAATGCGAATTCCAGCGGAAGGCACCTTGTATTTAAGGTTGAGACCGATCAAAATCGAAGTCAACCCTTCAACCACAACGGTGTTTTCAATCACACCAGCATCCCAGGCTTTCAACCCAATATCTTCTGCCAGGCTGATCACGGTCTCGCGGGCTGCTTTGTTCCCTCCAGCAACGAGCACATCGCAGTCGATCTCTTCGCCAGAAAGCAGGTGTTCAAACGATATCGTCTGAA
Source organism: Chloroflexota bacterium (assembly GCA_012514645.1). Lineage (GTDB taxonomy): Bacteria > Chloroflexota > Anaerolineae > Anaerolineales > Anaerolineaceae > Mesolinea. The sequence goes on along the minus strand of JAAYZW010000022.1, from coordinate 9,259 downwards.
ACGCGTCCACTACCTGCACATCTGGTCCGAGGATCGCCTTGGCTTGCAGTGCCGCGCTGCCTTCGGGCGGCATTTGCACTTTTGTGACCTTAGGCGGCATCAGGGGAACACAAACATCAATCAGCAGTTTTCCCTGCAATTCTGCCTTCAAACCTTCCAGCGTGCTGGCATGCGCGCTGAATGGCACCGTCAAAACAGCGATATCGCAGGCATTTACTGCTTCTGCGTTTGTCGATCCAGAGAGTTCCACTTTCTGGTCGCCAATCCGTTCACGCAAGGCTGCCACCGCCTGGAGCGCTTTTTCTTCGTTTCGTGAGCCAATAATCACCTTATGACCAGCCAATGCCCAACGATAGGCTAAGCCGCTGCCTTCTTTTCCTGTACCGCCAATAATCCCAAGCGTATTTTTCATCTGAATCCTTTACATTTCCGCAACGCGCGCCCAGCTTTGGGCGGCAACCTCGCGTGATCTTGCTGCTATTTCAACTTCATCCAGGAAGAGCAGCTGCCGGTCTTTCATCAGCACCTTTCCTCCTGCCATCGTCATCGTCACCATGCCATCACGGAAACCGAACAAAATATGCCAGGGCAAATTACCGGCAGTCATCGGTGTAATTGCGTGGTAATCAACAAAAATTATGTCAGCCGCCGCGCCCGGTTCTATCTTACCTACGCGCATGCCATCCCAAATTTGAGTAGCAAGCCTGGAATTGTTTTCCACTGCGATCTTGATCACATCGTATCCGTTCATCGCTCTGGGATCACCTTTATGGTCCTTTTGCAGCAAATAAGCAAAGAACCATTCCTGCCACATGGCATTCGAAAATCCGTCATTACCCATACACAGGTTGACGCCGCTTTCCAGCAACTTCTCCACCGGGGCTACCCCGACCGCGTTGTTCATATTTGACCGCGGTTGGTGGGTTAGCCAGCTCTGGCTTTCCGCCAGCAGCCTGATCTCATCGTCCGAAACGTGAACACCGTGTGCCAAAATGCTGCGGTCGCTCAAAATGTGCTCATCCCAGAAGCGTTCAATCACACGCTTGCCATATTTCGCCAGGGAGTCTTCCTGGTCGACCGTGCCCTCAGCAGCATGGACATGAAAACCAACCCGGTTTCCGTTTGCTTCAACGCACTTTGCCAGTGTCGCAGCAGAAACCGTCAAACTGGCGTGCAGCCCGAAGTGTGCTTTGACCATCGGGTCAATCTCACCAGCTTCCACCCTGCTGATGAAGCGGCTGTTTTCATTGATTCCAGCCAGCGCACGCTCAGGACCATCCCGGTCAGTGACTTCATAACACAACGCCGAGCGCAAGCCTGACTGTCTGACCGCTTCGTAGACTACATCAAGCGATCCGTCAATGAAATTAGGCGAAGCGTGGTGATCGATAATCGTAGTTGTGCCATATTTGATTGCGTCAATCAGCAAGGTCAAGGCAGAATAGCGCGTACCTTCCTCATCCAGCGCTTTGTCCAGTTTCCACCAGAGTTTCTCAAGGATTTGTTGGAAGTTCTCAGCCGGCTCTCCCGGAATAGCCATACCGCGCGAAAAAGCGCCGTAAAAATGCGTATGCGCGCATATGTTTCCGGGCATAATCAACTGACCCTGCGCGTCCAGCACTTCTTCTTCCGGATATCTTTTTGTCAATACTCCCTGCGGCTCGATCGATACGATCGCGCAATCCTGAACCAGGATCTCGTGCCCTTCCAAAAGCTGGTTAGGCTCTGTCCAGGTAATAATTGTTCCATTGCGAATAATCATGCAGGTCTCCTTGTGGGGGTTGTTAGTCGGTAAGTTCGTAGAGTTCAATCAAAACGCCGTTGCCGGCTTTGGGGTGAATAAAAGCCATTTTTCTTCCGGGCAATACCTCAGCAGTCTCGTTGATCAGGCGAACGCCCTTTTCCTTCAAATCAGCCAGCTTGGCATCAATATCGTCAACTTCCATGCACAGGTGATGCATGCCTTCACCGCGTTTTTCGAGGTAAGCATACAAGCCTGTTTCAGTGCTGGTGGGCTGTACCAATTCGACTTCGCTGTCTCCAATCGGAAAAAATGCCACCCGGGAATGCTGTGATGGCACAACTTCGATATGGTCCAGTTTCAACCCCAGGCTGTCTTCCCAGAATTTCAATGATTCTTCAATGTCGCGCACAACGATCGCGACGTGGTTTAGTTTCTTAATTCTTGCCATTCTTCTCCTTTAGATGTAATTTGGGGCAGTGTATTCACCCCAAACTTTTCGCAAACGATTGCAGATCTCACCCAGCGTGAGTTTGTTTTCAACACATTCCACGATTATCGGCATCATATTGGCGGCGCTGTTGGCTGTTGCCTCAAGTTGATCCAAAAGACTCTCCACCATCTGCGGGTCACGTGACGCTCGCAAGGCTGCCAGGCGTTCGTGCTGGTCTTGCTCGATTTTCGGATCAATCTTGAGCGATTCCAGGGTGATGTTTTCTTTCACCTGGAATTTGTTAACGCCCACGACGATTTCTTCCTTGTTTTCCAAGGCGCGCTGTGCCTGAAAGGCTGCTTCTTGGATTTCATTTTGAATGTAACCTTGTTCAATCGCCGCCAGCGCTCCGCCAACCGCGTCAATTTTCTCAATATATTCAGCCGCCTGCTGCTCAATTTGGTCTGTAAGGTACTCAACCATGAAAGAACCTGCCAATGGGTCAACCGAATCAGCCACACCCGATTCGTACCCGATTATTTGCTGCGTGCGCAGCGCCACCTGAACTGATTTCTCAGTTGGCAGCCACAGCGCTTCGTCCATGCTGTTGGTGTGCAGCGATTGCGTGCCGCCCAAAACCGCTGCCAGGGCTTGCAGAGTAACCCTAACAACGTTGTTTTCGGGTTGCTGTGCAGTTAGGGTAGAACCAGCAGTCTGAGTGTGAAAACGCAATCTTTCAGATTTAGTGTTCTTTGCGGCAAACCGCTCGCGAATAATTTTGGCGTACAATCTGCGTGCTGCCCGGAACTTGGCAACTTCTTCCAGGAAGTTGTTATGAGAATTGAAGAAGAATGACAGTTGATCGGCAAATTCATCCACGTCCATGCCGGCATTAATCGCTGCTTCAATATAAGCGATCGCGTTTGCCAATGTAAACGCCACTTCCTGGGCAGCAGTCGAGCCGGCTTCACGAATGTGATAACCAGAAATGCTGATTGTGTTCCAGTTCGGCACTTCCTGTTTGCAATATTGGAAAATGTCCGTAATCAGGCGCATGCTGCTCTTGGGTGGGTAAATGTAGGTCCCACGAGCAATATATTCTTTGAGGATGTCGTTCTGAATCGTGCCTCGCAGCGCTGTTGAGGGTACGCCTTGTTTTTTCGCGACGGCAATGTACATCGCCAGCAAGACAGCCGCTGGTGCGTTGATGGTCATGCTTGTTGAGACCTTGTCAAGCGGAATATCCTTGAAAAGGGTTTCCATGTCTTCGATTGAGGAAATCGAAACTCCCACCTTGCCAACCTCACCCAACGCGATCGGATCATCGGCATCATATCCAATTTGCGTAGGCAGATCAAAAGCGACGCTCAATCCAGTCTGCCCTTGTTCCAGCAGGAAACGGTAGCGTTTGTTCGATTCTTCGGCGCTGGAAAAGCCGGCATATTGGCGCATGGTCCACAGTCGCCCGCGATACATGGTCGGTTGAACACCGCGCGTGTAGGGGAAACAACCGGGCAGCCCGAGCTCTTCCGACAAGTTGGGGTTGATCTGATCTGGGGGCACAACCGCAGGGATTGTGATGTTGGACGATGATTTAAATTGTTCTTTTCGTTCAGGGAACCGCTTGATGGCAGGATCGTAGACTGTCTCCTGCCAGTTTTCAAATTGTGTCTGGTCTGTCATACCTCTCCTCGAAAATCGGTTATTGGTTACCAAGCTAAGTATACCTGATAGCGTTTACAACCGGTGAAAAATAAACCCGTTTCAAGTGCCCATGACTGCCACCAGTCCGCGAAGGTATAGAATCTGTCATTCAGTATGAAATTTGTCATCCTGAGTGAAACGAAGGATCCAACCCTTCTTCCAATACCATTCATCTCTGTTGCTGCGATTAAAACCGGAAATTAACCGTGATTTCAACGGAGGTGGGTTTGACAGATTAAGAAATTCTTCTTTGCTCACGTTCTGAACCCACCCCTGCCATTGTTGCTATAGCTTCGTAGTAGACTCAACTTCAGAGTTCGATTAACCCTGCATTATGTGTTTTAGACATTAAAACTTCAGAACTTAGAATTGCTAATGTAAAAACCAAAAATCCTCTCGCAAAGCCAAATTTGTGGTAATATTGACCGGCTTGGATGTTGTACCCTTCATCCAACAGAAAAAACTTAGCACAGAAAGGGCTAGAAATGAAAGTACTACTCATCAAAGATGTTTACAAATTAGGTCGTGCCGGCGATATTAAGAAAGTCGCCAACGGTTTCGGACGAAACTACCTGATCCCCCAGGGACTCGCAATTCCCGCCACCGAAAATTCCCACAAAGTCGCTGAAGCAATCGCCCAAAAAGCCACCGAACGCCGCGCTGCTCTCAACGAAGAGTTGAAAAGCGTTGCAGATGTGCTCGAAAAGCTTGAACTCTTCTTCCCGGTCAAAGCTGGCGAAACCGGTAAGCTCTACGGCTCCGTCTCTGCCCAAAACATGATCGATCGCATCAAAGCTGAAAAAGGCATTGAGCTGGATCGACACCAACTGGTCACCGAACCGATCCGCAGAGTTGGCGAATACTTCATCCCCGTCAGCCTGACACTCGACCTGGTCCCCGAGATTCGCGTCGTCGTTCATCGTGAAGGCGAAGTCTTTGTCGCTCAAGTCGAAGAAGTGATTGTGGAAATCGAAGAGATCGTCGAAGAATCCAAATTCGAATCAGTTGAAGAGACCGAAGAATAAAATTGTCGATGAAAAAGGGTAGCAGCCTGCTGAATTAATTTGGCAGGCTGTTTTTTTGTTAGAATCAGCAGCATGGCATATTCAGGGTCTCAACTTAAGAAAATCCGCGAAGAGCGCAATATTCCGCTCGAACAGGTGGCTTCTGTCACGCGTATTCGCCTCTCGATTCTGCAGGATCTCGAGGACGAGGAATACTCGGAACTCAGTTCAACCACCCAAACCCGCGGTTTTTTGCGGCTCTATGCTGAATTTCTTGGGTTAGCGGCAGAGCCAGAATCTGAGCTGGTTGAAGAAGAGCCAGTCACGCCGGAACCACTCGAAAAAAGTAAGCTCCGTAAGCCAATCCAATTACTGCTAAAGAAAAAAGAACCTGATTCGGAGGAACCCAAACCTGAGGTTCTTCCCAAGCCTAAACCTGCCCCAAAACCAGAGTCAGTCGCGGCATCTCCGAAAAGCGAACTGCCGGAAGATACCACCTCAGAATCACAGGAAGACCTGATCGCGATTGGGCGAGAGCTCTCGGCACGAAGGCGCTACCTCAACATCACCTGGGTTGTGATCGAAGAAGAAACACACATACCGAAAGATCAGTTGCGCAACCTCGAACGCGGCGATCTGGACGCTTTCATCAACCCGATGCAGTTCAAAGGCTTGCTGCAAGCTTACGCGCGTTTTCTTAATCTTGATGTCGCTGCCATAATGATCCGCTATGCGGATGCCGTCCAAAAACGCAGGCTCGAAAAAAGCGGCACCCGTCTGAAGCTTCCGCAGCCTTTCAAGGTTTTGCCGCCTTTCCTGGTCAATCTAAAACGTTTTTTTACGCTGGATTTGTTTTTTGGCACCCTGATGATTCTCGGAATTGTCGGTTTTCTGATCTGGGGTATCTCGCGGATGACTTTTTCGGATAACGAGCAGGAAGCCACTGGCACTCTCCCGGCGGTTGCCGAAGTTTTACTTTCTGAAGCCACTCCGCAAGCGACCGAAATCGCAGAAGTGATTGTAGAAGAAACACCACAATTGATCCCAACCATGACCCCCTTCTACACTGCCTCGGAGATCGAATCGAATCTCGAAATCGTTTTGCTGATCCGCCAAAATGTTTGGTTAAAGGTGACCTCCGACGGCGATACCCTCTTCCAGGGTCGACAAGTAGCCGGCAATGTGCTCACCTATACCGGTGAAGACGCGATCACGCTGGAAACCGGCAACATCGCCGCCATAGAAATCATATTTAATCGACAGACCATCGACCCAATCACTGAAGTCATCGGCACCGCCGCCCGCCTGCTTTTCACAGCAGATGGCATGCAGCAATTATCGCTGATCGATCTGCCGGAAAACCCTTAGGAAAAATATGAAAAAGAACACCTTCCACCTGGTCAGCCTGGGCTGTGCCAAAAATCTGGTCGATTCGAATGTATTGGCTCAATTGCTCGAAGCTGAAAACCTGACCTACACCGAATCTCCCGAGGACGCTGAATTTGTGCTCATCAACACCTGTGGTTTCATTCACGATGCCCGCCAGGAATCGCAGGAAGCCATCCGGGAATTTGCTGGCTTGAAAGCTTCTAACCAAAAGCTGATCGTCACCGGCTGCCTTGCTGAACGCTGGCGTGACGACCTCATCAAAGAGCACCCCGGTATTGATGGACTGATCGGCACCCGCCGGTTGGAGGATATCATCCCGCTCTTGCGTGAACTGGGTGTTGAAGGCAAGGTTAGCCGCTACCACGATTATCCCGTCCTTCAGTATGCCCCGGGTGCCTCATACACCGCCATTCAGGGGGGCAGCAGTTATCTCAAGGTTGCCGATGGCTGCCACCGCTCCTGTGCTTTTTGTGCGATTCCGGGCATCAAAGGCAGCCTGGTCAGCCGTGATGTCGATGATATTCTTCTTGACGCCCACTTTTTGCAGGATGTCGGCGTCAGTGAGATTAACCTGATCGCCCAGGATGTAACCGCTTATGGCGCGGATCGTGGCGAGTCGGATGGATTGGCAAATCTATTAGCGCGAATGCTGCCGCAAATACCGGCGGTGCCCTGGGTGCGTCTTCTTTACACCTACCCCGGCATGATCACCGAAAACCTGATCGAGCTGATGGCAAACACGGAGCAGTTGCTGCCATATCTTGATATCCCTTTGCAACACGCCAGCCCGGAAGTTTTGAAGAGCATGCGCCGCCCATCGGACATCGAATCGGTTCGCCGCACGATCCAAACCATGCGCGACCGTATTCCGAACCTGGTTGTGCGCACGACCTTCATCGTTGGCTTCCCCACTGAGACGGAAAATCACTTCCAGCAGCTTTACGATTTTGTTGGAGAGCTCGGCTTCGACCATATTGGCGTTTTCACTTACTCGCCCGAAGTTGGCACGTTTGCCGAGAGTCTCGGTGACCCAACCAGCCAGGAAGTAAAAGAAACCCGGCGGGAGAAGGTGATGGAGCTCCAGTCACGACTGGCGTTCGAGAAGAAACAAGCTCTGATCGGCACAACCCTCAATGTCCTGATTGAGGGAGTGGACGAAGAGCAGGAAGTGCTGATTGGTCGCTCGTACCGCGACGCGCCCGAGATCGATGGTCTCGTCGTTGCCAATGGAATTGCCGAAGTCGGCGAGATGGTTGAGGTCGAAATCGAAGGCGTTGGTCCGTACGACCTCTTCGGAAGCCAGGTTTGAGCGCGTTTATTGTACGCATCCTGAGCAATTCGAAGGATCTTAACCTGGTTCTAACAAGACCCTTCGTTCCTCAGTTTGATAACACATGTGAATGTTTACAATTGTCTCAACTGCACCAATTCCGGGCGGATGATCACCGCCGCGACTACCAGACCAAATACGCCGCCAGCCGCCGCGCCGATCAGCGAGCCTGAAATTACCGGCGCAAAGGTCAATACCGCGTAGGCAACCGCTCCGCCAATAACCGCCCCCAGAATTCCCCGAACAAGCGATTTGGTGAGTTTTAGTTTTGATACCAGATATGGTGTAAGTAAAACTAATAAAAGCACCGCCTGAAGCGAATAGGACAACGTATTTGCCGCTGCGATTCCGCTTACCTGGAAAATCGGGGACAAAATGAGACTAAAGATGATAAACAAAATCAGTGTAGACACAGCGCCAATGAGCGGATATTTTGGTTTCTGCATTGCGTAAAAACTACGAACAAATAATTCCACCACAGAATGTCCGACAATCCCGATTAGGAAAATCCTCGAAACCTCAACAACCCGGGCAGTTTCCACCGGTTCCAGTCCTAAAAATACCTGGATCGCTGGTTGCAGCACCACGCCGGCGATAATCGCCACAGGGATGGTCAACCCCAGCATCACCTGTACTGCCCGCTCGATTTTTTCTTTGAATTCGAAAAACTTTTCGTCAACAAAAAATTCCGAGAGAGTCGGTAATATCGCCGTCGCGATCGAGGTGCCCAGCAAAGTCTGCGGCACCTGCATTATCCACCAGCCGTATGTTAGCGCCGACACCGAGCCGATCTCCAGCCGCGAGGCGAAATTATCTTGTGCCAAAAAGATCATTTGAACGCAAAACATGCTGACCAAGCGGGGTGCCATCAACCGTAAGACCTTCCGGGTTTCCGGGTCGCGTAGGTCGATTTTTGGACTCCACTTGAAGTGGTATTTGACCAAGCCAGGTATTTGGATCAGCAAATGCAGCGCAGCGCCAATGATCACACCGTATACCAGCCCGTCAATTCCCAGCCCGGCTGCTGGCAAAGTGATTCCACCAATTTGGTAGCCTTCCGTTGGCGCCAAAAAGAGTGCACCGAAAATCTGACCGAGATCGTAAAGCACCGGCGCCAATGCGGGCAGCAGGAAATGCTGGTTCGCCTGCAAACCAGCCATCACCAACCCACTCAACGAAAAGATTAGTGTTGAAATCAAATTCAACCGCAGAAGTCGCACCGTCGCGTCAGTTTGGGCATCGGTAAAACCGGGCGCGATACCGAGCTCATTTGTTATCAGTGGTCTGGCAAAAATTGCAACCACAATTGCCGCGATCGCGGTAACGATGAAAGCAATGTTTAGAATGTTCGAAAACAATGCCCAGGCTTTGTCCTGTCCTTTCTTGGTCAGCACTTCGCTTAAAACAGGGATGAAAGCAATTGCCAGCGCTCCGCCCGAGATAAGCATGAAAAGCATGTCAGGCAGGTTGTTGGCTGCGTTAAAAACATCCAGCTCTGCCGAAAGCCCAAATTGGCGGGAAATGATCATCTGCCTGGCGATGCCAAGCACCTTGTCAATCCCGAATAACACCGCCAATAAAAGAGAAACCCTGGTAAGTCTGCTTAATTTTTTCATAATGCTCCAATTTGATGAATCGCTCCAATTATGCCACAAACT
>JAAYZW010000238.1 GCA_012514645.1 Chloroflexota bacterium | reverse complement strand
TCGGGCAAATTGACCGCCACAACCAGGGTGTCGCGCTGGAAGCCAACGAGTACCCCTATGTCACCCTCGAAGATATGATCTCATTTTCCCAGGAACAGGATGAAGCGCCTTTTTTTCTGCTGCTGGATTTGATCCAGGACCCTCAAAACCTGGGGTCGCTTTTGAGAACGGCAGAATTGATGCACGTACACGGTGTCATCATTCCCTCTTCACAAGCCGCCCAAGTGACACCGGCGGTTGTCAGTGCCTCATCTGGAGCAAGCGAACACCTTATGATCGCGCAGTACAATCTTGTGCAAGCCATTCAGCGCTTGAAAGCATTGGATTTGTGGGTCTACGGGCTCGACATGGATCAGAGGTCAAAGACCCCTGGTCAACTCTCGATGAAAGGCGGCGTTGCCCTGGTGGTTGGGAATGAAGGCGAAGGCTTGCGAAATTTGGTACGCAAGAATTGCGACGAGATTATGCGGTTGCCCCAATATGGCAAGATCGATTCCCTCAACGCCGCCGTCGCCGGCTCGATCGCCCTCTACCTCGCCCGCCAGACCCGCACCTCTTCATAAAAAACCGCCCGAAACAGACACTTGCTGTTTCGGGCTAAAACAGTCAAATTGAATCTTTTTTATAAAGCCACGACCATGAAAACCCAAAGGACGATCATAAGCATGCAAAGGAAAAAACGTATGATCGCGGCGATACCATAGCCAAATGCCAGTGCTTTGGTGCTCTCCAAGGCTTTTTTCGTGTCTTTTTCAAGGCGATAGTATTCAATCAAAAACAGCGTTGTGAGTGAGAGCGCCAAGCCTCCCAGGGGCGTCAGGAAGCTACCGCCAACCACCATAACTGCCATGGTCAAAAAGATTTCCCACCAGGGCACGCCCTTTTCCCGAGTGCCAGAAGCGCCCAGGATGTTATCGAGCAGCGATCCGACGATCATGATGATGGTGTTGATTACGAATATCGCGATCGTCAATCCGAATTGCCAGGGTTCATGGCTCCGATTAAAACCGACATAAATAACCCAGATCAGCTGACCCACCCAGGATACGGTTAGTCCGGGGAAGAACACTAAAAGCAGCCCAACCAAACCCACCAGGTTGAGGATCGCGCTGATTGCCAGAATAAGGTAATACGTCCAGGCGCTCATTTGCGAATTACCTCGACCCCGCCCATCAGCGGTCTCAAAACTTCAGGGATAACGATGCTGCCATCGGCTTGCTGGTAGTTTTCCAGTACGGCAATAAACGTACGCGGCAGACCCAACCCAGAGCCATTGAGCGTATTGACAAGCTGCAATGCCGAACCATCCGATGGACGGTACTTGATGTTCGCCCGCCGAGCCTGGAACTGCCCGATGTTCGAAACAGAAGAGACTTCCAGCCACTCCTGAACCCCCGGTGCCCATACTTCCACGTCATAGGTTTTATGCGATCCAAAGCTCAAATCGCCGGTCGATTGCAGCAGCACGCGGTAGGTCAGCCCCAACCCCTCGGCGGTGGCGCAGGCATCTGCGACCATATTGTCAAGCTCTTGCTCTGCGTTTTCTGGCAGACAATATTTATAC
>JAAYZW010000237.1 GCA_012514645.1 Chloroflexota bacterium | reverse complement strand
GTACTGATTGGATCAGAAAATGCACGTGGTCCTTATCTGTGCCTATTTCGATGAACTTTATCTCATACCTTTTCTCTATCTCCAGACATACTTCTCTCAGTACTTCATCAACTTCCGCGTTGAACACTACTCTTCTGTACTTTGCAGGACACACGTAGTGATAGATTAAGATGCTGATATTGTGGCTCTTTCTCCATGTCTCACTCATCCTTCTATCTTATCGCTTTTCGCAGCAAGCTGCGGGGAAATGCCCTCTTTTGATTATAGCAACGAATCTGCAATGTCGCCTTGCAAGGAATACTAACGGGGGTGCCGGCAGCGTGTCAAAACGTAAGTTTGTCGGTGTAATCCTGGCGAGAGACATTTTCTTCCCCAAGTTCTCTCTCGAGCTGCCTGATCATCGGTTCGCTGATCTCAATTGGGTAGGCGGGATAGTAAACAATTTGCCAGCCATCTGGTCCTTTAATCCGAAAGCCAAATAGGTCGCGACCCGGGTGTGAGCACAACCAGCCATGATACTGGATTAATCTGCGTTGTTCTTTTTCCGGCGAATCGCTCGGCTGCAAGGTCAGCAGCAAAATTTGGCTGGGCTGCTGGCTGGCAATGTCTTCATCGACATAGTCAAATTCGGCAGTTGCTTCCTTGATTTTTAAGCTGCCTATATCAGCCGCCGCCTCGGTTGCGTGCTGGGCGTCTGTCTCAGTGATCGTGCTGCTAATAAACTGGGGGGATTCCCGTTTCTCAAAATCAACCATCAAGTCGTCCATGAAATCGGGTTCTTCCCAGTCGTTGCTGAAATAAACGCCCTCTTCAGGCTCTTCTGGTTGCACCCTCACGCTGTCATCAATGCCATCCGAATCCGGATGCCAGGAATACCTTGAAAGCAAGCGCATATCAGGCAGGTTGCGCTCCATTGCCATCTCAAAAAATGGACCTGAGCTGGAATCATCAATATCTGACTGCTCTGAATCACTCTCGATTACTCTCGCGTTGTCGACCAGGACCGAAACCGAGTTTTCGCGGTGCTGGGTTTTACCCTCCACCAGCAGCGCCGCCCCCTCATTGACAAATTGTTGGTATTGCTCCCATTTTTTTGGGAAAAACACCAGGTCCATATCGCCAAAGGTGTCCGAAAGTGTTACAAACGCCATCATCTGGTCTTTTTTTGTGCGAATCGCTCTCAGGCGGTTGACCACGCCGCCAACCGTAACCTGGCTGCCTTCTTCAGTTTCAATCAGGTTGAACGAACTGTGGCTTATCTTATCTTCTACCTGGCGAAGATAGGCATTCAGTGGATGATCAGAAATGTACAGACCGAGCAGTTCTTTTTCCCATTCGAGCTGATTTTTCTTACTCATCATGGTTTGCGATTGCAGCACTAACAAAGGCGTTTCCTCTACCAACATACCCCCAAACAGATCCATTTGCCCCATCTCTTTAGCTCTGAAGCTGCTGGTCGAGACGTTCACGAGCTGGTCAACCGAAGCAAGCAATGAGCCGCGTTCGCCCAGGCTGTCAAGCGCGCCTACTTTTATCAGACACTCCAGCGAACGCTTACCTACCTTTCGCAGGTCAACCCGATTAACAAACTCGTCCAGACTGTTGAAATGATGACTGATTTGATTGCCCGGCTCTTCACGACCGCGCAAAATTTCTTCGACCGGGGCTTGACCCACATTCTTGACGGCACCGAGCCCAAAACGAATCGCTGTGGAGCCTGCTTGCCGCTCTTCGATGGTGAAATCATAGCCGCTGTTGTTCACATCTGGCGGCAAAACGTCGATGCCCATCTCACGGCACTCAGTGATGTAGAGCGCGCATTTTTCGTTGTCGTTCTTCCAGGCTGAAAGCAGCGCGGTCATGTATTCAACCGGGTAATGGCATTTAAGGTGGGCTGTTTTTACCGCCATTATGCCATAATTGGTGGCGTGGCTTTTATTAAAACCGTAAGAAGCAAAGGCTTCCCAGTGGTCAAAAATATCGTTGGCAGTCGCCTTGTCGATCCCGTTTTTGATGGCACCATTAACAAACTTGGAGCGGTGTTTCTTTACTTTGCTGGCATTTTTCTTCGACACTGCCGAGCGCAAATCATCAGACTCACCAGGCAGGTAGCCCGCCAGACTCATGGCTGCCTGCATGATTTGCTCTTGGTAGACCGTGTGACCGTAGGTTTCATCCAGGATCGCTTCGAGTTTTTCATGCTGATAGCGGACCGGCACCTCGCCCTTCATGTTGGCAATGTAGTTGGGGATAATTTCCATCGGTCCCGGACGATATAATGCCACCATCGCGATTACATGCTGCACGGTTTTTGGCTGCATCTGCATCAAATATCGGGTCATGCCGCCGCCTTCAAGCTGGAACAGCCCCGAGGTATGCCCTTCGCCAATAAAATCGTAAACCTTGGAATCGTCGATCGGAATG
>JAAYZW010000236.1 GCA_012514645.1 Chloroflexota bacterium | reverse complement strand
GAGCATTGGCGTCGGATCCGAACCAACAATGCGATTGAGAGACTGAACCGGGAGATCAAAAGACGAACCAAGAGCATTGGTGCCTTTCCAGAAGGTCGATCAGCGCTGATGCTGGTATGCGCCAGGCCCAGACATATGGAACAGTCTGAATGGGGCCAAAAAACGTATCTTAACATGCAACATTTGGAGGATTACCAACCAAGTGATTCCTGAATGTGCGAAAAATACTTGACACTACCCTTTACAAATTTCAACCACTCGAATCCAGGCACCCCCTGCCTGACTGGATGATATAATACAAAAAATCCTATGGACTGAAAGAGGTTAATATGAGTTGTTGCTGCACCAAAAAGGAAGCACTTACATGCGATGACGTCCCTGCCGCGATTGGGCCGTATTCTGTAGCGGTATCCGCCGGCTCCCTGGTATTTATCTCTGGTCAATTGGGGCTGGAGAAAGAAAGCGGCAATCTTGTCGCCGGTGGCATTCAGGCTCAGACCAGAAAAGCACTTGAGAACATGAAAGCGATCCTAAAGAGTGCTGGCATGAGCATGGAAGATGTGGTTAAGACCACCGTATTCCTGCTTGATATGGGTCAATTTGCAGAGATGAACGCGGTTTACGCCGAATTTTTCACCAGCAATTATCCTGCCCGCTCAGCCATCCAGGTGGCCGCGCTGCCTAAGAATGGCATTGTGGAGATTGAGGCTATCGCCTTAAAGCCACATGATCATGATGAGAGCTGCGAATGTAAATAAGATTGGCTGATAAGCAATTGATGAATCCGCTTGTTTCCGTTGTCATTCCATGTCGGAATGAAGAAAAGACGATCTCGCTGGTATTGGATGCGCTTCGCCAGCAAACCTTCCCTTCAGAAGCGATGGAAGTCGTGATTGCCGATGGGCTTTCTACCGATGGCACCCGCAAAGCAATTCACGCCTTTAGCGAAAAACATCCACAACTGACGGTCAGGTTGGTCGACAATCCTCAGCGGGTGATACCAACCGGGTTGAATGTCGCCATTAAAGCCGCCAAAGGCGACCTGATCGTGCGCATGGACGCGCATTCCATCCCTAACGCTGACTACGTTGAGCGCTGTGTAAACGCTCTCAATGAGGGTAAAGCCGAAAACGTTGGTGGGATATGGAAGATCAGCCCCCGAAACGACAGCTGGCAAGCCCGGTCGATCGCAGCCGCTGCCGCCAACCCTTTTGCGGTCGGCGACGCGCATTATCGCTTTACTGATATCGCGGGCTACGTTGACACGGTGCCATACGGGTCTTACAAACGAGAGCTGTTTGATCGGATCGGGTTTTTTGATGAGAAACTGCTTGCCAATGAAGATTACGAATTGAACGCCCGCATTTTACAGGACGGTGGTCGCATTTGGCTGGACCCAAAAATTCAATGCACCTATTTTGCCCGCCCAACTTTTGGGGCGTTGGCGAAACAATATTGGGGCTATGGTTATTGGAAGGCGCAGATGCTCAAGCGCCATCCTGGCACGCTGCGCTGGCGCCAGGCTTTGCCGCCCCTGTTTGTGATCGGGCTGCTTGCGCTTATTTTAATTGGCTTTTTTTGGCGCCCGGGCTGGGTTGTTTTGGCAATCGTATTTGCGCTGTACTTATTGGTTCAGCTAATAGCGGCGATCAGGATTTCACTGAAAGACAATCAGCTAATGCTTAGCATCGGAATTGTTGTCACAACCTTAATTATGCACTTGTCCTGGGGGAGCGCTTTCATAGTGGGGTTATTTTCTCAGCCTGACAGGAAGTAAAATGGAAGAAAAACCAACCAGCCGACCGATCGAAAAATTCAGATTTGAACGCAGAGAGCAAACGCTGTTGCTCATACTGGGCGATTTTTCAGCCGCCTTACTTGCGGTGGGCATTGCCCTGTTGGTCTGGGCTAAAGGTGATACCTGGCTGGGGCTCTCGCTGGAATTTCTGCGCACACGTATACCTGCCTGGTTTTACATCCTCCCCCTGCTCTGGATGATCTTAATTGCTGACTCATATGATATCCGAAAAGCAAGCAACCTGAAAGCGACCATGAAATCCCTGGGTATTACCTTGCTTGTCTCTATGGCAATCTATCTGGTTATCTATTTTGCGTCTGAACCCGAGAGTTTACCTCGTTTTGGTGTGGCGATCTTCCTCGTTTTGGCTGTTGTGTTTACATTGATTTGGCGGCTGCTTTATATTCGCCTGTTCACTACCGCAAGCAAGCAAAAGCGCGCGCTCATCATCGGTGCCGGCAGGGCAGGAAAAGCTCTTGCCCAAGTAGTCTCAGAGCAAGATCCGCCTCCGTTTACACTGATTGGTTTTATTGATGACGACCCCGATAAAAGAGGCGAGCTTGTTGAAGGTTATCCGATTCTCGGCGACCACCTCCATATCCATGACATCATCACGGAGATGGGGATCACCGACCTTATCCTGGCGATCTCACACGATATGAGCCCGGGCATGTTCCAGGCCATCCTGACGCTCCAGGAAGAAGGCATGAATATGGCGACCATGCAGGATACTTACGAGTCGCTCACCAACCGGGTGCCGATTTCTTTGCTCGAACCCGACTGGGTGATCAGGTCGTTCATTGATCGCAAACCCACCAGCGGGCTTTATCGCCTCTCGAAGCGATTGATGGACCTGGCTATTAGCCTGGTCGGTATGGTTGGGCTAATTGTGCTCTTCCCGTTTTTGGCACTGATTATTAGTATTGATTCTAAAGGACCAATCATTTTCAAACAGATTCGGCTTGGTCGCGGGGGTCGCCCCTACAACATACTTAAATTTCGCACCATGAAAGACAACCTCGACATGGAAAAGGAAGCCCTGGTTACAGCCACAAACGATCCCCGGGTGACCCGGTTTGGTCGCTTTTTGCGAAAGACTCACCTGGATGAGCTGCCACAGCTCGTAAACGTTTTGAGGGGAGAGATGAGTTTTGTGGGACCACGCTCTGAGCGTGAAGAATTGGTCTTAATCTTTCAGCGCGAGGTGCCCTTCTATCGCGCACGCATGTTGGTAAAACCAGGTATCACCGGCTGGGCGCAGGTTCATCAAAACTATGCTGAAACGGTTGAAGAGACAGCGATTAAGCTCGAGTACGACTTGTTTTACATCGAAAACGCTTCCATGATCATGGACCTGTCTATCATTTTACGAACCTTCACCTCCGTGCTGGGGTTTAAAGGACGATAAATGTCTGCGACCAGTTCAGAGATTCACCCAGACCTCCTTGGGGCTTACGCTAATGCCCATCTCTTGCAGCTGCCCGAATGGGCTAAGTTTAAAAACAATTTCGGCTGGCAGAGCCAGATTTTCAGCAGCCAAACCGCCTTTGCCCAGGTTCTCTTCCGTTCTTTACCGCTTGGGTTTTCAATTGCCTATCTTCCTAAAGGACCGTTAGGTACTGACTGGAGCAGTCTCTGGTCCCAGATCGACCAGGAGTGCCGAAAGCGCAAGGCGGTCTTTTTACAGGTCGAGCCTGACCTCAATTTGCCGCTTCCGGCTGAAGTCGAAAGCGATTTCTCGCAAGGCTTCATCCGCGAAGAGCAAACCCTGCAACCCCGCCGGACCGCATTGATATCCCTGGAGCCAGATGAAGAAGATCTGCTTGCGGCGATGAAGCAGAAGACTCGATACAACATTCGCCTGGCTGCCAAAAAAGGTGTGGTTGTGCGACCCACCGACGACGTTATTGGCTTTTATGGGATGATGGTCACGACCGGAAACCGCGATGATTTCGCCGTGCACAGCCTCGAGTATTACCAAAAGGTCTTCGATATTTTCTCACCTTCTGGCAAGTGCGTCCTCCTGTCGGCTTACTACCAGGATGTTCCGGTGGCATATCTGATGCTTTTCCTCACCGCTTCACGTTCATGGTATTTTTATGGTGCTTCCGATAACCGCCAGCGAAACCTGATGCCAACCTACTTGCTTCAATGGGAGGCGATTCGTTGGGCGAAGGCGTATGGCGCCAAAGAATACGACTTGTGGGGCATCCCCGACGCAGACGAAGAGGAGCTGGAAGCCAGCTTCACAGATCGCTCAGACGGTCTGTGGGGAGTCTACCGCTTCAAGCGTGGGTTTGGCGGTAAGATCGTGCGAACCAGCCCGGCTTTTGTCAAAATCTTTAAGCCCCTGCTATACAAACTATATCTGAAAGTTCGTGCCGGCAGGATGGCCGAATAGCATGTACCAATTAGCCTCCGACCAGGTTAAAGCCTGGAACCAATACCTGGAGACCTTCCCAAACGCACATGTTTTGCAAACCTTGCAGTGGGCGGAAGCCAAAAAACAAAACGGCTGGGCGCCTCTGTTCTTTTGGAGCGGGAAGGATCGCAGCAACCTGGATGCGCTTGTGATGGTTATGCGCCGGCAAGTCAGCTTCCTGGGGCTAAAATTCACGGTTCTCTATGCCCCCAAAGGACCGACCCTCGATTGGAAAAACGCAGAGATTGTAAGCCAAACGCTCGACTCTTTGCAGGCGCTCGCTCGCGACCAAAAAGCAATTTTTGTCAAGATCGACCCGGATGTTTTGCTGGGAACCGGCATACCGGGTACTGAAGAAGAGCAACCCAACCTTGACGGTCTAGCTTTGCAAGAGGAGTTAACGAAGCGCGGCTGGGGGTTCTCGCAGGACCAAATTCAGTTCCGCAACACGGTGCTGATCGATCTGCAGCAGAGCGAAAACGTTTTGTTGGCGGCGATGAAGCAAAAAACCCGTTACAACATCCGCCTGGCGGCTCGCAAGGGCGTCACCGTTCGTGAGGGCAGACTCGATGAAATGTCGATGCTCTACGGAATGTACGCGCAGACCGCCGTCCGGGACGATTTTGTGATTCGACACGAAGAGTACTACCTCAACACCTGGCGAGCGTTCATGAAAGCAGGTATGGCGAAATTTTTGGTTGCCGAAGTGCAAAATGAACCGATAGCCGCTTTGATTATCTTTCATTTCAATGGGACTGCCCGTTATATGTACGGTATGTCCACCGAGCAATTCCGCGAACTGATGCCAAACTATTTGCTGCAGTGGGAAGCCATGCGGCTTTCCAAACAACAGGGCTGCCACACATATGACATGTGGGGCGCACCGGATGTTTTTGATCAGTCAGATTCTATGTGGGGCGTATTTCGCTTCAAACAAGGCTTCAATGGCACCACCGTCCGCCACCTGGGTGCCTGGGATTATAGCCCCCGCCCCCTGTTCTACACAGCCTATACCCAATTATTGCCTAAACTGCTCGATTTGATGCGCAGGCGGGGTAAATCTGAAACCGAGAAAAAGCTTAAGCAAGATTGACCGCGTTTTAATTGCCAACACCAAGTTTCTTCACTTCGTTCAGAATGACAGGCTGCTTGCCATCCTGAGTGAAACGAAGGATCTTATCGGTTTTGTCGCCATCACTAAGATTCTTCACTTCGTTCAGAATGACTGCTTACCTGTCATCCGGAGCCTTTGCTCTTTTGTTGTGACAGCCGACCAGGCAGCAATCAAATTTCAGGCAGTGATGGTAACACCACAACAAAAAAGAGCCCCAGATTCTGGGGCTCTCTGCAAAACAAGCACTTTATACTTGCGCTTCTGCTCGTTCTCTCAAATGTTTCTTATAAGAGATCGACTTCATCACCTCAGCCGCGATCGACGGGATCAGTACCAGGGGCAAAATCTCTGCCCAATCAATCCAACGCAGTGCAACTGTGTCAAACACAATTTGCAGTGGCGGCGTGTAGACGACCAAAAGCACCAACAAAACCGAAACAAGCACTGCCAAATTCATGTTTTTGCTGGTAAAGATGCCGATTTTGGTCAGCGGGAAGTACTCTGAACGCGCTGTATAAGCTCTGAACAGTTCCGAGAGAGAAAGCGTCACGAACGCGAAGGTCTCTGAAAGGATCCGTGCCTCTGCTGTAGCGGTTTTGAGAGCTCCACCGCCCAGCCAAAATGCTGCCAGGGTCGTGACGGTGATCGCTATGGTTTGACCAATAATACCCTTGACCATAAACTTGTTAATGATCGGTTCATTTGCGGGTCGTGGAGGGTGCTCCATAATGTCAGGGTCACCCTTTTCGGTTCCCAGCGCCAACGCTGGCGCACCGTCAGTGACCAGGTTAAGCCATAGTAACTGAATTGGTGCCAGAGGTGTGTTCCAGTTAAAAAGGATCGCCAGGAAAATAATCATGATCTCGGCAATGTTACAAGAAACCAGGTAGTAAACAAACTTGCGGATATTACTGTAAATAACACGACCCTGCTCTACCGCGGAAACGATGGAAGCATAGTTGTCATCAGTCAGGATCATATCAGCAGTTTCTTTGGCAACATCTGTGCCCGTGATACCCATGGCAATACCAATGTCAGCTCGTTTGATCGCAGGAGCGTCGTTAACACCATCGCCGGTCATGGCGACAACCTCGCCATTCTCCCTGAGCCCATCAACAATTTTCATTTTATGTTCCGGGCTGACGCGGGCATAGACATCGGTGATCTTCACAATCTCGCGCATCTCTTCGGGAGTGGCATTCTCAATATCCGCTCCGGTCAACACCTGGTGTCCGGGCTGTAATAAGCCGATATTTTCGGCAATCGCCTGGGCGGTATTGGGGTAGTCGCCAGTAATCATCACCGAGCGAATGCCTGCTTCCTGGGCTTCCTTGAGCGCTGGTTTCACTTCAGGGCGTGAGGGGTCGATCATGCCGATTAAACCGACAAAAATCAAATCTTGCTCTAGGTTTTCCGGCGTAATGACATCCGGCATTTCAGGGACGGGGCGATAAGCCACACCGAGAACACGCAGGGCACGGCTGGTCATCTCATCATTAGCAGCCAAAATTTCCTGGCGCATTTCCTCGGTCAGCTCAACCGGATTATTTGAAATGTCTGACTTGCATTTACACAGTTCCAGGACTACATCCGGCGCGCCCTTGACGGCAACCGTGTACCAGTTGGTCTTTTCATTGGTCACATATGGTGAAATATCGCCGTGACCCGGCTTCAAAATGTTGTGAATAGTAACCATTCGCTTGCGGCTCGAGTCGAAGGGGATTTCCTGCTCGCGTGGGTAATTTTGGTTGAGCACATTCGCGGCTGCACCTGCTTTAAGCGCAGCCACGAGAATGGAGCCTTCGGTCGGATCGCCAACCATGCGGTAGGTCGTCCTGCCTTCGTATTCTCCTGCCTGCTCCACCTGGGCATCGTTGTTGAGCGTGCCAACCCATAAGGCGGTGCGGGCAGCCGGGTAGGTCTTTAAATCGATTTCTTCACCGTCAACAACAAATTCACCGATGGGCTCATAGCCAATGCCGGTTACATCAATAAACTTACCGTCAACCCACAACCTGGTTACCGTCATTTGATTTTGGGTCAGGGTGCCGGTTTTGTCAGTGCAGATCGTTGTCACTGAGCCAAGGGTTTCAACCGAAGATAACCGGCGAATCAACGCGTGACGGCTAACCATCTCGCGCATACCGCCAGCTAGGCTGATGGTAACCACAGCAGGTAAGCCTTCAGGCACAGCGGCAAT
>JAAYZW010000235.1 GCA_012514645.1 Chloroflexota bacterium | reverse complement strand
TGATCAGGGGTGTGCCGAGGTGATTCACTTTCACATCCGGGCGATGGGTAAAAGCATATTCTTTCGTCGCTTCAGCGATGCCCTCTTCATTGCCGATAACCACAATTTCCACCTCTTCACCCAGCGCCTGCCAGGAACGCAGCGCGTTATGCTGGATCAGGCTGGTAAATGGATCGACAAAGGGCTTGGGAGCCGTGAACAAGGTTAACAAGGGGGTCATTTTTTGCCTTCCACTGGCAGCCAGGCTTGATCTGGATTCAATTTTGTCAGTAATTTACGCTTGAGCAGTCCGGCTTTGCGTTTGAAGGCAACATAATGTTCTGGCTGGACGGTTTGGTTGACAGGCTCATCAGATGCTTTGGCTAAGACTGTCAGGTACAGGTCGAGTGTTTTCGAACGGGGCAGCCCGTGTTTACGCAAAAAAACCACTTCAAACCCCGCCTGCCTGAGCATTTCTTTGAGCGTGTGCTGGCTAAAACAAGACAGGTGAGCCAGCTCATAGGAATCATGCGCGTAGAAGTTAGGCACTTCTATCAACAGAAGCCCGTCCGATGCCAACAATTGCTCACGGATTTGAAGCAAGACCTGGATGGGGTTCTCAAAATGCTCCAAAACGTGCATTAAGGTGACCAGATTAAAGCCTTCCGGGCCGCTTTCAAGCAGCTGTTCGATTGAGCTGAACATGGCGATGTTTTTCTGTTCCGCCAAAGCCCGGTAGGCATTTCCTGGTTCCACACCCGCAACCTCCGCCTGGAATTGCTTTCTGAAGGTGTCGAGCAAAAGCCCTGAGGAGGCCCCGATATCCAGAATACGATCAAAATGGGTATAGCCATGCTCTTTCAACCAGGCGGACTGGTTGAGGGCGCGTTGATTTTGCTGGTAAAGGTCCTTGGGGGTTGGCTCTTCGTTGGCCTGATAGATCTCGCGGTAGGTTTCCTGATAAAAATCGGGGTCAGCCGCCTGGCTTTTGCGCGCGTCCTGAAAAACAAAACCGCAATTCTGGCAAAGGAAGTAATCCACCGGGAAGCCAAAGGACTCTGTTTTTTCAAATAAGCGCATCTTGCTGCTGCCGCAAAGTGGACAAAGCGCCTGCTTTACCTCTTTGCGCGTAGCATTATCAGTTTGTTCCCGCCCCAATTCAGCCAACGCCTGGGCGCGTTGGTCGGTATCATAGAGGTTCTTGTGCTTGATTTCCGCCACCTCCTGCTGCCATTCAGGGTGTTTATCATTTTCCTCAAGCAATTCCTGCAAGCTGAAATCGTCGCGGTTTCCAAAAGTTGCGTAGACTTCGTTTGCCAATTGCAGGTCTTGTTGGGTATCTACTGTGAAGCGTAAATGTCCCAAGTCTGGTTCATGGTCAACCAAAACCACGTTGAAGCGGCCTTCGCTTTCATAGAGATAGGGCATGACATGTTCGCGTTGGTAGGGCTGGTCAGCTTCCTTCCAGGCTCTTTCCAAGGCCGCCATGGAGCATACTTCGGTGTCCATGCCGATTGGAGTGGTTCGTTTGAACGGCGGTGGCAGGCGGTTGGCTGCAAAATCAGCTTTATTATCCAGAAAAGCCTGTATGACACGATCGATCTCAGCTGGGTCGATCATGGGACAATCGGCCGTGATTCTGACAATTACATCCGCGTCTGTCAATTTTCCCGCCTGGTAAAAGCGGTCCAGGACGTCATAGAGGCTTCCGCGATAGCAAGCCACACCCCGCTCCTGGCAAAATTGCTCAATTTCATCATCGATCGCATCGCCAGTCGTAGCGACGATAGTTTCATCAATGAGCCGTGCCTGGCTCACCCTTTTGAGCACTCGCGCGAGCATTGGCTTACCTTCAATGGGTAAGAGTACCTTCCCCGGGAGGCGGCTGGAGCTCAATCTGGCTTGAATGATGG
>JAAYZW010000234.1 GCA_012514645.1 Chloroflexota bacterium | reverse complement strand
TTCCAGGCGGGCAGGGCTCGATACCATCATGGGTGAGCGCGGTTACAGAGCCATCTGGCGGCTCGGGCTCACACCCCAATGTTTCTTACCTGGGCGGCTATGCCTGTAATTCGACCTCAACAATCTCGGGATCAGGCGTTTGGCGATTACCTACCGACACCAGCCATGTGGGCGGTTATGAATACAACCCACCAGTGCACAACGGGCTCGATTATTCCGGACGCACCGGTCATAATATTTACGCCGCAGATACCGGTGTTGTGATCTATGCCGGTTGGTCAACCCGTGGATATGGCAATACTATTGTCATCAGTCACGGAAATGGCTACCTCAGTTTGTATTCGCACCTGATGGATGGCGGTATCAATGTCTCTTGCGGTTCGATTGTCTATTCCGGCGCAATAATCGGTTACATGGGCTCCACCGGCAACAGCACTGGTCCGCATTTACACTTTGAGATCAGGTATAACGGCTCTCCAGTCAACCCACACAGTTTCGGATTGTAAACTAAACTGGTTCAAGCACAGGACGGCGCAGGAGCCGTCCTGTTTTTTTAAGTTGACGGGTTGGAGCCGGGTACTACATTTTTTCTTTCCGGTAAAATGGTAAAATCTATGCATAGGTTTTGCCATGAAACGTTTACTTGCCTTCTTCATACTTCTATCGCTGATCGTTTCTGGCTGCAATCATGCAGAACCTGCAGTAGAACTATCGACTGAAATCGCAGCAACTGAAACGCCTCTACCACCTCCGACCGCAACCAGCACACCTGAACCTACGCCGGTTCCAGAAAAGAATACCCATTACCAATTCGAAATGGAGCTGGACTACAGCCGGCACAGCGCTCAGGTCACTCAAACCATCAACTACGTCAACAAATCAAATTTTTCACTGCCCGAGCTCATGCTTGTGGTGCCTCCACGGGCTTTTCTGAATACCTACGAGCAGACAGAATTAAACGGCGACCGCCTGGCTGGCTTCACTGAAGACGGCATCCGCACCACTATCCATTTG
The DNA here is from genome assembly GCA_012514645.1 of Chloroflexota bacterium. Classification (GTDB taxonomy): domain Bacteria; phylum Chloroflexota; class Anaerolineae; order Anaerolineales; family Anaerolineaceae; genus Mesolinea. Next base: position 1,124 of record JAAYZW010000234.1, on the reverse strand, counting down.
AACCAACCACTCGAGCCCGGTCAACTCACCAGCATCAACATCAGCTACTCCCTCTCGATCCCCCAGCGCGAAGGCAGCTTTGGCTGGTCGCAGCGTCAGCTAAATTTGAATGACTGGCATCCCTTTATCCCACCGCTTTCATCTGAAGGATCCTGGATAAGCCATGACCCCTTGTTTGATTCTGCCAACCTGGTGGTTGGTGAATACATCGTCAACGAAATCGCAGATTTTGACCTGACGCTCCGTCTTGTCGAATTTTTACCCAACCTGCTGGTAGCCAGCGGTGCAAAAGCAGAGCCCCTCGCTGATGGTATGCAATATTCGCTCAAGAAAGCCCGGGAGCTGTCTTTTTCGATCTCAAACCAATTCCACCACGAACAGCTTGACCACAACGGGCTACTGATTCAGGCTTATGTCTTCCAGCATCAACGCGACAGAGCCCCAGCAATGCTGCAAATTGCCAGCCAGGCAATGGACCTCTTCAGCGAAATTTATGGACCACTCAACCTCGACCAGATCAGTTTGGTTTCAGCGGACTTCCTGCACAACATGGAGATGGATGGCTTGGTGCTGATCTCGAATCGGGTGATCGATTTTTACGACAATACCGCCGAAAACAACCTGACCATCCTCTTGCCGCACGAACTCGCGCACCAGTGGTTTTACAGCCGGGTAGGCAACGACCAGGCGATGGAGCCCTGGTTGGATGAAACCCTGGCGACCTATTCAGAATTGCTTTTTTACGAGCGTTATCATCCTGAGTTGAGCGAATGGTGGTGGGATAACCGTATCTACGCGCACCCTCATAGCGGCACTGTGAACAACAGCATTTACGATGCCGGCAGCTATGATAACTATCGTGCTTCGGTCTATCTGAACGGTGCCATTTTCATGCACGACCTGCGCCTCACCATGTCAGATCAGCCCTTCATGGCTGCGTTAAAAACCTACGTTGCCGAAAACGCATACCAAATTGCCAGCAAAGCAGATTTTTTGCAGGTTTTCCAGGCTGCGAACCCCAACGTGGATATTCCAGCGGTCTTCACGCGCTATTTTAAAGATTAATTCTGCGCAGGGATCATGCTTTGTACGTCAGACAAAACACTGGCACGAACCACCTGGCT
>JAAYZW010000233.1 GCA_012514645.1 Chloroflexota bacterium | reverse complement strand
GGCTGGTTGGAAAGCCAGGCGATCGCAAACCATCACGCCTTCAACCCAGGTGCTAACGGACTCCATCATGCCAATACGCCAGAAACAGACCAGGATCGATTCGACCTGCTTCAAAAACATGGTTATCATCCTGCCCGTTATTTTGAAAATATGAAACGTGATTTGGAAGATATTCCCGACTATCCACTTCCTGAAGGCATTCTATTGCGTCCGGCTATGCCCTCGCAATTCCGACAGGTCTGGGATGCGGATGTTGAAGCCTTCCAGGACCATTGGGGTGCGACCACGCCGCCCGAATCAGATTACCAGCAATGGATTGCTAATAAAAACTATTTCCAGCCTTATCTCTGGAAGATAGCCTGGGATGGTGACGAAATCGCCGGAATGGTGCTCAACTATATCAACCTGGTAGAAAACGAAGAGCGTAAACGCTTGCGCGGCTATACCGAAAGCATTTCTGTGCGGAGGCTCTGGCGTGGAAAGGGCATCGCCAAAGCCCTGATTGCTCGCTCAATGAAGATGATGAAAGCCCTGGGCATGGAAGAAGTTGCTCTCGGCGTGGACAGTGAAAATCTCAGCGGTGCAACAAAACTCTATTACGCTTTAGGCTACCGCAGTTACAGCCGCTCGGTAGTAATGCGCAAGCCATTTGAGTAGACAGGATTAGTTGTGCTACAAATAAACCGCGTCAGCAAAGGGTTTGGTCAAATCCAGGTATTGCAGGATATTACCCTTACCTTAAGCCAGGGGGAACATGCTGCCCTGGTCGGATCGAACGGCAGCGGTAAGACGACGCTTTTTGAGATTGTCGCCGGCAACCTGGAGGCAGACAACGGCAGCGTGGTTACTGGCAGCAATGAGCTGATCGGCTATCTGCCGCAAAACCCAAGTGCCATCCCAGCCGGGACCATTGCTGAGGCAATGCTGTTGGCTGTCAACCAGATAAACCCTTACTTAAGCGCTGAGCTTTCTCCGCGTGATGAAGCTGAGGCGCTCAAACTGCTGGCTAACCTTGAATTGGGATACCTTGGACTGGATACAACGCTGGCTGCGTTGAGCGGGGGCGAGGGCACTCGTGTGCAATTAGCCTCTTTGTTGTTGCAAAGACCGGAAATTTTGCTGCTGGATGAGCCCACCAACCACCTCGACATTCCCTCCCTGGAATGGTTTGAAACCTTCATTAATGCCTATCCGGGTATCGTCCTGTTGATCTCGCATGACCGCCTTTTTCTCGACCGCACCGTTACGACAATTTACGAACTTGACGAAGAAAGAGAAGGAATTCGTAAATTCGTTGGTACCTACAGCGAATATGCCCAACAGCTCGCGCAGGAAAAACGAAAAGCATACGAAACCTGGAAAGACCAGGAAGCCGAGATCAAGCGCCTGCGTGGTGATTGGCATCGAACAGCCGAGCAAGCCCGGGTTTCAGAGAGAAACACCAAAGATTCGACAATGCGCCGATATGCCAAAAAAGTTGCCAAAAAAGGCACAGCCAAAAAGAAACGGCTGGAGCGTTATCTGGACTCGCCGGAACGGATTGAAAAACCGATGGATAAATGGCGGATCGATATCAATTTTGCCGACCCTGTTCACCAGAGCCAACAAATTCTGGCTGCGCAGGGGTTATCGTTTGGCTATGACGACAACTTATTGTTCGAAAACCTCGACCTGCACATCGCAGCCGGGCAGCGGTTGGCGCTGGTAGGCGCGAATGGCAGCGGCAAAAGCACGCTGCTCAAGGTCTTGATGGGGCTGATAGAGGCAAATTCGGGCACTTTCCGGTGGGGCAGCAGCGTTGTTTTGGGCTACATGCCTCAAAAGCAGGAAGACCTCGACCCTAACCTGACGCCAATTGAACAGATCCAGGCTGTGAAGGGTATGAACCTCTCGGAGGTTTATCATTTTTTGCATTATTTTTTACTCGATGAAGACCACGCAAACTTACCCACCTCTGCCTTGAGCTATGGTCAGCGCGCCAGGCTGCTTTTGGCGAGGTTGGTGGCGCAGGGAGTCAGCTTTTTGGTGCTCGACGAGCCTGTCAATCACCTTGATATCCCATCAAGAGAACAATTTGCAAAGGCGCTGGAGGCGTTCAACGGTGGCATGCTGCTGGTGGCACACGATCGCGCTTTCATCGCCCGCACCTGCGATACGCTCTGGGAGCTTAACTCCAAGAGCATACGGGTGGACGTGCCAGATAAGGGGTGGTTGTAGGGGCTGTCATTGCGAGCGCAGC
>JAAYZW010000232.1 GCA_012514645.1 Chloroflexota bacterium | reverse complement strand
GGTTTGTCTCGTGGGCCTGCCGGGTGATGAAACCCAGGTCATGAAGCCTGGCCAGCTGCCGCGCGGCATTGGAGGGGTTGACGTGGAGGGCGGCGGCCAGCTCCTCCTGGGAGCGGCCAGGCCGGGCGCAGATGTGCAGGATATAGGGGGCCTGGGCAGCGGTGAGGGCCAGGGGCTTTAGGCGCTCCCCCCGGAACTGGTTGCCGCAGCGGGCCAGGATGTTCAATTCTCTGGTAATGACTGGCATGATTCCATCTCCTTGCGTGCGCAATGATTGCGTGTGCAACTAATATAGGCAATAAAAGCGAGCTTGTCAATACGGATTCCTGTGAGTTTCCCCATTCTACACTTTCATCGTGCGAATCGCGACAGCTGGTGGCACTTGGGTTTGCCAATGCGGAACCAGGCACGATTCCCGGTTTTTACCTTTGGCAGTATACATGTGCCTGCCAGCGCAACCCTGTACAGAATGAAAGCAATCTTGCTTTCCTGCCTTTGTCCGTTGGCTTGTTCCATCAGCGAAGCCCAGAGCTTGCAGGTTCGTCGCTTTTCTGGCTGAACACAAAGAAATCCAATGGCCATGCCGGACAGGCGGGGCCCCACCAGGCCCAAGGAGCTGGAGGTTCTCAGCGCCAGGCGCTGTTTCTTGAAGCGAAAATAGTCCTCAATCCGCCAACGCATGAAAAACATCCGCACAACCCGGAGGGTGTCGTTTTTGCTTTTCACCGGTCGATTGGTCAGCAACATCATGGGGTTGAAGAAAGGCCGTATACCAACACCAGCTTCCGCCATCTTTAGCTTTCTGTTACCTGGACATTCACGCAGGAGATACTTCAATTGACAAGCAATGCATAAACTGCCATGATATGGGTGAAGAACTAATGAATATACGAGTGCAAAAAGAAGGAGGACCTTATGGTGAAGAGGATGTTTCTGATTCTAATACTTACGCTGTTATGTGTGGGATGCTTTTCTTTGGTCATGGCTGAGGAGGAAGCGGTGACTGTCTCTCTTACGTTTGACAAAGACAGATTAAAACCTGGAGAAACTGTTACAGCGACTGTTCATATCAAAGGCGATGCAGAATACTACCCAGCCGATTTTACATGGCAAATAGGTGATAAGCGTATAGGAAGGTTGACATGACAGAACTCTCTAACTTGGGTCACAAGTGAGGAAACGCTGCGAGACGGCGATCAGTTAAGTTATACGCCTTTGTTCGGGACATATATTCGAGCATATGTTCGATTGAGTGATGATAAAGGAAACAAAGTATATTCAGAGAACGTTTGGGCATTTATCGAACTTGCGCCAGACGATGAACCATTCATTGTCACTGCAGAATTTGATAAGGAAACTGTAGCCTATAATGAAACAGTGACTGCGACTTTTCGCATACAAGGTGGCAAACCGCCTTATACAATTGAGAATCCGTATTGGCAATACAGATATGAAAACGGTTATTTCAGTGACAGATTTCCTGTTGAAGGCGAATTCCGCAATAGGGATAGCGTTTCCTTTAAGTCTACGCCAAAAACTGCAGGAGAGTTCGAGTTAATGTATACAGCGAAGGATGCAATGGGTCGTGATTTTTATTCCAGTACGCGCATCCCAGCGCACGGCCCACCTGCATTGAAAGGGAGAATTAGCACAGAACAAAAAAACGTTGTGTATATGCAGACAGCATTTGCCACCCTTCACATTGATGGTGGGGCTCCGCCCTATTACGCCCGGTATTACTTACAAGGATACAAATCAGATGAACCCTTGGATGAGAGTGGGATTTCCGATTGGGATAACGTAGTGGATGGATATGCAATTGAATTGCCTGTCAGAGGATTTGGTGAAGATCAATCGGATTCCGTTAGGATTATTGCCCTACTGAGCGATGCAACCGAACAAAGGATAGAACTGAGTTCAGACAAACTACAGCTTGTTATTCCAATTACAAGCCTGGAGATAACACCTGAAACACTGGTCTTGCTACCCGGGCAGTTCGGTCAATTGACTGTCAGCATGTCACCGACGTTTGCAAACCATCAGGAAATGGCTTGGACCAGCAACGATACAAACGTTGTGGCTGTAGATCAAACCGGTAAGGTGACAGCCAAGGGGCCGGGTAAGGCCACCATCACTGCAACAACTAAGGATGGTAGCGGTGTAAGTGCAGTTTGCGAAGTGACAGTTCAAAAGCCGGGCCTTAAAGGTGACGCCAATAACGATGATACGATCGATATGAAAGACATAGTAAGCATCATCAATTACATTGTGATTAACACAGAATGCCCTTCAATGGAAAACGCGGATACAAACAATGACGGTAGGGTAACTATTGAGGACCTGTTTTTTCTTGTTGAAGAGCTTGTTACGCAATGAGTGAACACTGTGATGAATGTGCTGTATAAAGTTTGGGTACTGTCAACTTATACTAACCCAAAACGATAACGCTATGAAAACGTTGAGAAATCTGATATAATCAATAGGTAACGAATGAAGAAATCAGGTGGATCACATGGGACGAAAAAGTGCGCAGTTCGGTGAAGCGGCACAAG
>JAAYZW010000231.1 GCA_012514645.1 Chloroflexota bacterium | reverse complement strand
GCGGTGACCAGGCAATTGTCCTGGAGGATTCTTACAACGGAGTATTGGCTGCAAGGCGTGCCGGTATCCGGGCTGTGGCTGTCCCCAACCCAATCACAAAGGATCAGGATTTCAGCCTGGCAGAGTCTGTTCTGGATAGCATGCGGGACATAGACCTCAAAAACTACTTCTAAGCCAAAAGGAGCGAGCCTATGGGGGTGGATAAAAGGCACATACAGGCGATCCACCATCTTTATGGGGTCAGGTTTTATAACTTACCAGTTCCGATCAGCGCCTTAATGGATAATTTGATTCATAGCTTTACCAATAAAAGTAGTTGACAATTCAGCATAGGAGTAGTCAATCCCATGTGCGATAAAAATCGAAATCACTGTTTCGCGAAAAGGGCGGCGCGAACTGCGCGCCGCCCCTGCTCGGCAGGTATTGCTTCGTTATCAGCGGCCTAGAAGGCCTTCATCAACTCCTTCCCTTGGGGATGCCCGCCCTGCCCGCGCCAGACGCCGTCCCCGCGGGAAATGTACCACAGCAAAATATGTGCCGTGATCTCGCGGTTCATCATGCAGCGCGGGCTGAATTTCGGATCACCGTATACCTGCGGGGCGAACACGCGGCTGTAGCAATCGCCCCCGCAGTGCCAGTAGCAAAAACAGCCTTGGCACTCCGACCGGCGCTGCGCCATGGTTTGGTGCAGCGCGGCACGCGCGGCATGGTTAATGACCACATTCTCGCCGTCAATGGCCCCTATCCGCAGTGATTCGAAGATTGGATATTCTTCATCGGTGGCCTCGAAGCAACCCACCAGCGTTCCCCCCGGGTTGACGATCAGCAGATTGTAAGGCGCCTGGCAGAAGGAGGAGGTCAGCGCCCAGGGTCGGGCCCCCGAATACATCAGCTGCACACCTGCCTGGGCGGCAACCTCAAAGGCCTCTTTGAAAGCTTCAATAAAAGTTTCGGCTTCGGGCTGGGTCGGCGCACGGTGCGTGCCACGTTCAGTGTTGAAAGCCGGCTCAACCTGAATCGATCTTGCGCTGGTCGTTCGGCTCAGATAGCCCACGTCCTCCGCCAGGCTCCCCGGCCAGGGGGGCAGAGCCGTCATGCGGATGCCGTAGTTGAAGCCGGCCTCGTCCAAGGCCCGAATGGTGCGCTTGACCGCGCTAAAGGAGCCCTTACCGCTGGCCAAAGGCCGCTGGTGATTTTGGGTTGCGGGTCCCCCATCGATCGATAGGCCAACCCCGTCAAAGTTCTGCAGAATCCACTCGCGCTGGCTTTTCGACCACACGCCATTGCTGACCATGGAGGTGCGGAAGGGCAGGTCCTTGGTGCGCGCGTAAGCCACTGCCTCCTTGATGACATCTAGAGCTTGCACCGGCTCGCCGCCCCCGTGAAAGATCAGCTCAAACCTGGGCTTTTTCAGCTCGACAGCATTTTGATAGACCGCATCGATGGCTGCGCGAGCCATGGCGGGGGTGAGATCCTGGACCGCTCGCTCTCCCCCGCCGGCGTAGCAGTAAATGCAGCGCAGGTTGCAACGGCTGGTGAGCAGCAGCACCGCCGAGGTCGGTTTGAACTCGCACTCGGGCGCTGCTGGCGGCTTGGGATCGGGTAGCAGAAACCCGATCTTGCGCAAAAAGTCCAGCGCCTGCGGGTGCGAGCAGGGAACCGAATCGCTTTCGTTAGGCGAGCCAGCGCTTTGCTTACCGTCCAGCAAGCTCATGGTCAAGTCAGCCATGGCCTGGTTTCCAACAAATGCCAGGTGGCGCAATGGCCGGTACAGCAGTACTTTATCTTCTACAGGTATGGTATATACATCCAAGCGATTTCTCCCGGTGATGTGTGGTATTGATACTCAGCGCTTCCGATCATGTGTAGACACAGGGGCAGAAGTAATAATCGCAGCCGCAGGGAACATAGCCAACACACCCACAATCATAGTCACATATGCAGGGGATATCATAGTCACATATGCAGGGGATATCATATTCGCAGGGGCAGTAGTAATAATCGCAGCTGCATGGAACGTAGCCAACACACCCACAATCGTAGTCACATATGCAGGAGTAACTATCGCACCCGCACGAGCCATACGATTCGCAGGTGCAGGGGACGTAGGATTCGCACGTGCAAGGGGGTTCCTCCTCAGCCGGTTTGTGAATGATGGGCAGGTAAACTTTGAAATCCTCGCCGGCAACTTTGATCACAGCCTTGAACGGACGCGGGTCGAGCCGGTCAGGCGCGACCAAGGGCACGCGCACGGTGGTGACCTCACCTGGCGCCAGGTTGGGTAATGGGATCGAGGAGCTCGTCTGCCAGGTAGTGGCTCCACCTAAATTCATTACCGCACCCTCACCCCACGGTAGCTCGGAGTTGTTCTTAAGCTGCCAAACTTTGGTCAACATCTTCCCGGGCTGCAAGCTCTTTTCGGTCAACTGAGTGGCGTGCGCAACCACCTGCACGCGCTGCCCCAGGATATCCTTTACCCCAGGGATACGGTTCACCATTGCACCCGCGGCTGCCGCGATGGCTAGCTTCAGGAAATCCCTGCGGTTGAAGTTCCACTTACCCCCGACTTTTTCGGGTTTATAGATCTGAGGCTCTTCATCTGCCCCTGGCGCTGGTAGCCTTTATTGCTCATCCATTTCATGCTCCTTTGGTTTTCTCAAAACCCTTTGATGAATGATTCTTTTTCATTTTGCACGCTGGAATCTATAATCCTCACATCCAGCCTATGAATAGCAGATCCAAAGCCAATGCCTTCGAATTAAGGTATACCGAAATTTCACATCTAATATATTTTGCCAGCATTTTCACCCTGGGAGGGTGATGGTTGTTGCTGAACTCAATTAATTATAGCATAATTTCCTCCATTTTAGTTCATTTTAGCAATCTATTTCATAATATCGGGCGTTGGGATTGGTTTTTCCAGGTCCGACTTAAAAACAAATAACGGGGTGAGACGCGATTTTGGGTCTTTTTAGGCGAAGCTTTGCTCATACATCTTTCGATACTGATATTTTTCAGAAAGCTTCATTATCTCGCTTCTGGCCGTTCGTATGATCTTACCAGCCAGGAAAATGTACTTCAATCTGAACGTCTTAATCTGCTGCCGGTATTCTGCTTCCCCTGCGAAGTCCATCTTGAACAGCAAAAACAGATTGCAAGCCAGCATTATCAGCTGAAAGATCGCTTCGTTGGCCCAAAATGACTGGAGCAAAAGGTGCCCAACCGCCATGTCATACTTAGCTTCTTTGATGTAATTCTCACAGTTCCCGCGTTTTTCATAGAAATCAACCATTTCTTCTGACAATTGTTCTGTGTTGGTGACAAAAAAGAAATAATCGTATTCTTCGCCTTCCAGAAAAGACAATAGCGCTTTATCTTTTTGATCCTTCAATACTCGGGAGACGACAAATCTTCTATCCTTCTCCTATGTATTCAAGGCTGTGACAAACTCGGTTGTCCCACGGCCGGATTCGCCTGTAACAAAGGTAATGGATGGGTCGGTTACTTGTGCCACAAGCGTTGGGTACCCTTTTCCCTTGATGACATACTTGCCACCTAGCGATTCTATCGTTTCCCAGATAGCATCATCAAAATAACCGCTGTCCATGCGAAATGTGATTTCCAACTCATCATCTTTGAGATGAGCCATGATTTCCTGGATCATTTCTGCTGTGCCGTTTGCCGTATAGGTATCTCCGCTTCTGAAATAGCCAGTCACGTAGGCCTTGATTTCGTCACAAAAAGCAAACTGGATGTTGTAACAGCGGTTTCCGGGCTTTTTTGGATTGTAACCTTTTACTGCCCCCTCCTGATAACCCTCGACATTGACCACACTGCTGTCGATATCAATGGTGATGGCTTTGAGCTTGCTCTTTCTCAGGAGCTTTCTAAAGAGTTCGAAATTGATTTTCCTCAGCATTTGGGTCGTTTTGTAGCTAAAGTTTCCCAAGAATCGGGATACCGTTTCCGGTTCTTTGATCGAAATGGCAAACTCATTGACCAAGGGATCGCTTTGCAGTAGTTTCAGCCGTTCAAATTTATCAATTCCGATGAAGTTACCGCAGAGCATAGTCTTGATGTGGTTCATTTTGATTTTATTGGTGGATACGTTCTCAAAAACCAGATCACGATCAATCAGGTCAAAAATCCCGTTTTTATTGGTTTGCTCCAGCAATAGAAACAAACCAGCGTTTGAAGTGAGATTTCTGGCTGAGAATTCGATTTTATTAATCACGGCAGCATCCTTACGGTAATTTTCTTCTCCTCAAAATATTAACATGCTTTCCGACTTGACAATTATCTGTTTCACTCATTGGGTGAAACCTTAAATCTGATAAGAAATCCCAAATTCATCAAAAGTGGGTGAAAAGTAGCGATTCTGGCTGGAAATTGATGAAATACTGGCCCCAAAACACATTTTTACATCGAAGGTGGGGCTTTTTGAAAAATGTCCTTACTCGACTAAGCCGGTGACGTAGAATCCGGGTCTAAGATTCCCCAAGACAATGGGAGAGGCTACTCGCCTCTCTTTTTTTTTGTGCTCCAGACTTTCAGTCATGGATATTCCCTCTGTCATTGAGTTATAATTTCACTAATAAGAATTACTAGGAGTAGAAACGTTATGGAATTAGATACTTCCGAATTTTATTTTGGCAATGCCTATGACCTGAAAAGCCAGGCAATCATCCCGGACACCCTCACCTTTTACGATCCGGAGGACCTAACCACCCACGCTGTCATCACGGGTATGACCGGCTC
>JAAYZW010000021.1 GCA_012514645.1 Chloroflexota bacterium | reverse complement strand
GATGGAACAGGAACCAGAGCTTGACGAAGACAAAACTGTCATAGAAGTGATCAAGACCGCTGTCCAGCCAATTGTCGACCTGCTGACAGAGTTTGACGCTGTCAATGAGTCTTTCGCTGACCCGGACGCCGATTTTGAAGCCCTGATTGAGAAACAAGGGAAACTCCAGGAGAAACTCGACCATCACGATGCCTGGAATCTGGACAGCCATCTCAAGCTGGCGATGGACGCTCTGCGATGCCCACCGCCCGATACGCCCATAAGTGTTCTCTCCGGCGGTGAGCGGCGGCGTGTGGCTCTGACCAAGATCCTGCTGGAAGAACCCGACATCTTGCTGCTGGATGAACCGACCAACCACCTGGATGCCGAATCGGTTGCCTGGCTGGAACACCATTTGCACAATTACAAGGGCACGGTTATCGCTGTGACGCACGATCGCTATTTTCTGGATAATGTTGCTGGCTGGATCCTGGAACTTGATCGCGGAGAAGGCATTCCCTGGAAGGGCAATTATTCCTCCTGGCTGGAACAGAAGCAAGAACGACTGCGCGTGGAGGAAAAGACTGAAAGCAAACGCCAGCGCACTTTACAGCATGAGCTGGAATGGATTCGCATGTCGCCTAAAGCCAGGCAGGCAAAAGGGCAGGCACGTGTGACCGCATATGAGAAGCTGCTGAGCCAGGAGCAAGAGAAAGTGCGCAAAGACCTGGAAATTTACATTCCGTCCGGTCCCCGGCTTGGCGATGTGGTCGTCGAGCTTGAGGGGGTCAGCAAAGCGTATGGGGAAAAAGTTTTGCTGGATGAGCTCGATCTTTCTATTCCAGCCGGTTCGATTATTGGAGTTATTGGACCAAACGGAGCTGGAAAATCAACTTTGATAAAAATCATCGCCGGGTTATTGGATACGGATAAAGGCAAGGTTACGCTTGGCGAGACTGTCAAACTCGGGTATGCCGATCAGTCACGCACGCTCAACCCCGATGCCACGGTTTTTGAAGAAATTACAGGCGGAGCCGACAATATGCAATTGGGCGATCTGACGGTCAATGGTCGTGCTTATGCTGCATCGTTTAACTTCACCGGCGCAGATCAATCCAAGGCGATCAAGACGCTTTCTGGTGGAGAACGGAATCGGGTTTTTCTGGCGAAGACGCTGACTGTCGGTGCCAATGTTTTGCTGCTCGATGAACCGACCAACGACCTGGATGTAAACACGCTTCGCGCGCTGGAGCAAGCATTGGAAGAATTCGCGGGCTGCGCTGTGGTGGTTAGCCATGACCGTTGGTTTCTCGACCGGATTGCCACGCACATTTTAGAATTGGGCGGAGAGCAAAAACCAAAGCTCTATCTTGGTAACTGGACCGATTACGAGGAGTTTCAGATGAAACAATTTGGGCGTGCCATGGGTGTGAGGCGCAAGGATACTCAGCGGGAGTTAAAGCGTAATTAAAATTGGAAATCGAGAGGCAGAGTCTGCTGCGAATCTAACTGAAAATGGATTTTGCCTCCACGCGCAGTTTTGACGAGACCGCTACCTGTTATTGAAAAACAAAAAGGCTGCCGATCAGCAGCCTTAATCTAAAAATTTTCAGTCAATTTCTAGTCCAGGATTTTTACGTCCTGAGCCTGGGGACCTTTCGCGCTGTCAACGACACTGAATTCCACACTTTGGTCTTCTTTTAATGAACGAAAACCATCACCAATAATTGCGCTGTAATGCACAAAGACATCTTTTTCATTTGATTTTCTGGCAATAAAGCCGAAGCCTTTTTCACCATTAAACCATTTGACGGTTCCAACTTCTCTTTCAGACATGCTTGTACTACTTCCTCTCTTGATAAATAAAAAATGTTATCTGTCCAGGCGTTTGCTCTGATTCGAAAACCCGTTGGCAAACTACCCTAACAAACCAACTTTACTACAACTAACACCTTTCGTCAAAGGATTAATTTTCACTTTTTTGGTCAACCAACTCTCTGACAGCATACATGATTAACAGAAAAGCGACACCCTCATCGAGGTTCCCAATGATCGGAAGGTTGTCAGGAATCAACTCGATTATACCCATTGTCGGGTTCAATATATGCAGAAAACTCAATACTCCTAATGCCAAAACCAGCCAGCGAGGAACGCCCCTCGAAGAGAGCGGCACGAAAAATTCTGGACGATTAGGTTCGCCTTCCGAGCCTGGCGGCACGCCAATATCAATAATCTTTGGATCTTTCATTTTTATCCTTCTGAATTTTTTAAAAGAATTGGGGCAGGTGCGCTTTGTTGGACTCCAAAATCTCAGACAGAACCTTTTCGGCAAGGTCGATGTCGTCGATTACCGGGTCGAGCAACAGGCTCTGCAGGGCAAGCTGACGGTCACCGTGTACGACCGCGTCGATTCCCATTTGGGCTGTTTTGACCTCACGTTCCAATAGAGCCAGCACACCTTTTGGCAATGTGTAGTGACCCTCAGGGGTAAAACCACGCTCTTTTACACGGGCAGGGAACTCGACGACAGCATTATCAGGCAGCCCGGCAATCGTGCCGCGGTTCGGCAGATTGACGGCTTCCCAAAGGGTTTCCGTGTCAGTCAGCATCGCCTCAATGATTTCAATGGCACCTTCCGAATGGGTATGGCAATATTGACCGATATTTTGCTTTAGTTGCACATCCTGTGAAACCTGCTGCCAGAGCTCTTCGCGGTTACCTTCGAAATAATTCCAGTCATAGAGCGAGAGGTCATATTTTTGCCATGGTTTGGTGCGATTACTGCTCATCCAGGGCAAATATTCGCATAGGTGTTCATCGCCAGGTATCGGGAACAAGCCGAAAATGTCAAAGATTTTTCTAGTGAGCGGCTCAAAATCCTTCGGAAGCTGCTGCCAGCGCTCCCGAAACAAGGGGTAGAGGTCTTCGTCAGTCTGACGATCTCGCAATTCGAGCATCCAGGTGAAATGGTTTAACCCAACCGCAGTGATCTTGAAATGGCGCATGCCTGCCAGCGCCATGATCTGCTGATGTTCAGAATATTTCGGATCGGCATGAGAACTGAGCAATCCTTCAGCACCCTCAATCCCATATTCTCCTGCGAGAGCCTTGGCTACCATGGCATAACCAATCGCCAATTGGTGGCATAGCCCGACAGATTTGATTGGTGAATATTCATTAATTAAATAATTGATACGATGCAAAGGATTACTAAAATTGAGATACCAGGCATAAGGGCACTGCGTTTCCATCTCACGGGTGATCTCAAGGATCGCGTTGACGTTGCGGGCGGCATGGGCAAACCCTCCTGGTCCGCCGTTTTCACCATAGGGCTGCCTGAGCCCATAGCGGCTGCCGAGCTCAAAATCCTGCTGCCAAAGGCGCTCGCGAGGCTGGACCTCGATGGCGCTGATGACAAAATCTGCCCGAATTAACGCGT
>JAAYZW010000020.1 GCA_012514645.1 Chloroflexota bacterium | reverse complement strand
AGCCTGATTTTCAGTTTTGTGGAAGCCTGTTAACGAGAAATCAACAGATTAAGGCTAAAATACAATCATTGATTTAAGTGATTGGGAATTATGGAATACAAAGATTACTACAACACGCTTGGTGTCAGTAAAACTGCGGCGGATGATGAGATTAAGAGCGCTTATCGCAACCTGGCGCGTCAATATCACCCGGATGTAAACAAAGAACCTGGCGCGGAAGAAAAGTTCAAGGAAATCAACGAAGCCTATCAGGTGCTCTCTGACAAAGAAAAACGCACAAAATACGACCAGTTTGGCTCTGAATGGCAGCGTTATCAGCACTCAGGCGGTCAGCCTGGCGGCTTCAATTGGGGTCCCTGGCAGCAAGAACAAGGCGCGCGCACCAGCTATCGCACCGTTTCGCCGGAAGAATTCAGCGAGATGTTTGGCGGCATGGGCGGTGGCTCTGGCAGCATGGGTGGGCTGGGAGGTTTCTCCGATTTCTTCGAAACGCTCTTTGGCGGTGGTGGATTTGGCGGCGGTTTCTCCCAGCAGACACGCCAGCAGCCGCTCAAGCAAAACGTTGAATACGAAATTGATTTGAGTCTGCACGAGGCTTATACAGGCACAAAACGAACGCTTCAATTTGAAGACGGTCGCAAAATTGAAGCAACGATCCCACCTGGGGTTAAATCTGGCTCGAAGGTGCGCCTCGGTGGTCAGGCTGGCGGGGCAGATTTGTTCCTGAAGGTTAATATCCTGCCAGACCCGGTTTTCAAGCGCAAGGGTGATGACCTCACCATGGATTTGGATGTCGATCTCTTTACCGCGATTCTTGGCGGGGAGGTTGGCGTTAACACCATGACCAAAGCAGTGCGACTGACGATTCCTGAAGGCAGTGACAGCGAAAAGCGCTTCAGGCTGACCGGGCTTGGTATGCCAAACCTGAAAAACCCGAAGCAATTTGGTGATCTTTATGTGACCATTCGTGTCACCGTGCCCAAGCATCTGACTCCGGCAGAAAAAGACAAATTCCGCGAAATCCGCAACATGCGCGTCGCCCGATAAAGCTTTGTTTGATCGGGGAGCGGGAAAAGATCCTAACTACTGCGTACCGCTTTGTTCGCAATGACCCAGAATCTGTCATTGCGAACCTCTGTTGTGAAGCAATCTAAGCTCTTGGCTTACAACTCGTAACTACCGATAGAAGGCAGACGGTTTATATAGGTAATAGTTTAGATTGCTTCGCTGCGCTCGCAATGACAGATTGCCGGACAGGGAGCAGGAAATCAGAATCAGTGTCTCTTAAGTTTTTGTCCGATTTTTTGTTGACGACCCGCCAGTTCCCTGCAGATGCTCCCTGTTTCCTGCTCACTGCTCACATCCGGAACCCACTCCCACGTTTGTTATCATTTCATAAATAACAGAACTGCGGCAGCCACATATTCTGAGCTGCTGGAATAAAGAATAAAAAATCCCCCCGCTGGATTGGCGGGGGTCAACTTAATGTGAGCAATCTGCTACGGAGCGACCACGCGACCCATAAACACGATCGCGTTGGTGGTGGTTTCATAGATCACATAGATAAACGGGCGGTCGAGGGTGATTTCCCAGACATCCGCCGGCATGGAAGTGGTTCCCACTATCACAGCGGTAGCAGCAGCAGCTTCGGTTCCTTCCTCATTCACATCGATGAAGGCTTTATGCAGCACATCGGTGATGTAGAGGTCGGTTTCATCGGCTATGCGCGTAAATTCTGCAGTCTGGGGATCAAACGCCCGCACCATGCCTAAATTGCGCAATTTTTCGCTCAGATTAAACGAGCTTTCAGCCTGGAACTTTGGCATCGCCAGGGTGACTTCGCCGAAGAGACCCTGAAATTCCTCAAGAATGTCTTCAATATCGTCATCACCAACCAGTTCATTTTCAAATCTGCCAAAATCGCCGGTGGGCATAATCGCTGCCAGGGCGAAATTGCCGCCCTCATAAGGCAGCTTCACAGCCTGGAAGTCGTCGGAAATTAAAGCTGCACCGGTGAAGCTATGGTGCATCATTTCAACGTCCACTACCGTTCCATCGAGCAGGTTAAAAGACTGGCTTTTGGTGTTGGCAGGGTTAAACTGGTTCTGCCAGGCGCCTTTAAAGTAGACCGCGTTGGTGATCACCAGGCGGGTCAACTCATCAAGCACACCCTCAGGAATCAAATCTCTGATTTTGTCATTTGTCTGGGCAGCAACCCACAGGTTAATCGCCTGCCGGGCAGCATCTGCGTCAGAAAAATCGACCAGTTTCAAGCCAGCATTGTAGTTCGCCGAAAGAACGTCCAGGAAGTCTTGATTAACTTCAAAATCGTCTTGCAGCCAGAGCGCATTGGCAATATTTATTTCAAGTGGCTGCGCGTCGTCTTCCAGGATCGCCGGCGGGGTGGTCAACAGGATGTTGAGCGCGTTCATTCTGTCATGGACGTCATCAATTGAGTCGTCAAAATCCAAAACGTCTGCAATCTGAGCCCTGGTCCCTCCATCAGCACCGGCATAGACCATCATAAATGCCTGATAAATCCCATAAGGTGAGAATATCAGGTTGCCATCTTCTGACGCCAGTTGTCGGTAAAGATCCACCGCAAACTCATTCATATCTTCGGCGTGGTCTTTGATGTCATCGAAATTAGCGCGCGGACTGGTGATATATGCGGCTCCACCGATGATGTCATTGTCATCCGATTGTGTCGGAGTCTGATCGATCGGGTACGCGTCTCCGGGAGACTCGGTTTCGACCGAGGTTTCATCCAGCGGGTAGGGTTCGCTGGTTGACTGAGGCGGTTGTGTATTAGTTGGGACCTCAGCGGCAGGCGCGCAAGCACTGATGAGCAGTGCCAGGACCAGCAGGCTGGCGATCCACAATTTCCGGGTTTTCATTTTTTACTCCTGCGGACGGTGTTTTCCGTCTATGGTTGTGTCAACTGACCGATAAACAATATCGCGCCAGTTTGGGTATCTCTGATCAAATACAAGAATGGTTGATCAAACCTGATCGTCAACGGCTCCTGGGGCATCATCCCCTTCATTTGCGCAACCGCTATGGTCACGGCTGCTGCCTCTGTGCCGGCTTCGTTGACATCGATAAAAGCCTTTTGGGCCAGGGTCGAAATAAGCAGACTCTTATCACCAGTCATACCGGACAGATCGGCGTTCATGCCGAAGACATCCACCAATCCGAGCTCCTGCAGCGGTGCGATCAGGTCCATCACCGGTGTTTCGATTTTGAACTTTGGCAGGCTCAAGTAGACTTTATGGTTACTCAACTGTTCAATGTAGGTGTCCAACAATCCTGCAGTCAGTGTTTCTGAAAAGGCTTCCCAATTACCGTCCACCGGTGAGAGGATGTCCATCACAATCGGGCTGTTTGCGTAACGGAGTTCAACCATCTGGACATGGTCATTTTGCAGTGCGAAAAAGTCTTCCGACGCTGCCATCATGTCTACTTCGATCGTCTCGCCTTCCAACGAAAAGAAATCCTGTATCGTGGTGTTTTCTTCCATGAAGGGGTGCTGCCAGGCACCTTTGAAGTAAACCGCGTTGGTAAGCGCCAGGCGAGTATTTAGATTGAACATATCGGGGCTGGCAATTTCGCTGATTTTGCCGTTGGTGTTTTCGCGAGCCCAGTTGTTGATCAGGTCGGCAGCTTCCTGCGCTTCAGCAAAATCAACTGTGTGCATGCCGCTGGCGTAATTTTCGGAAAGCAAATCAAGGAAATCCTGCTCGATGTGACCATCTCGCTGTGCCCAGAGTGCGTTGGCGATTTCGAGCGTAAAGCTTTCGTCGCTGTTCTCGTTACGCGGCGAGAGCGCCAGGTTCAACGCATTGCTGACACGATGGATTTCGAAATCGGGAAAGGGCAAATGCAGTGTCTGTTCAAACTGATTGGCTGTATCACCGCGTGCGCCAGCATAGACCATTGTCAGTGCCTGGTAAAGACTATAGGGGGAAACGAACAGATTTCCACTCCCTGGTGTCATTTGCTGAAACAACTCAAAGCCGAATTGATTGATCGAAGCTGCCAGAGTTTCAGCCTCCTCAGGTACGTATTGAGGGTCGGGGTTGTAGTCAACTTTTCCTTCGCTGGGCATAATTGTTTCCTCGTTTAGGGGTTCGGGGCTTGTCATAGCTGTCGGTGATGCCTGCATGCAGGCAGAACACAGCAATATGATGATTAAAGTTGTCAGGATTTTAGGTTTCATATTTTCTCCATGTATCTTTCAGCCATAAGACGAAAGGGATGGGGGTTTTGTTCCCTGGTTCATTTGAGAGCGACAAGACCCCTTCGGGGTAAAACGCTCTGGTTAATTTACCTCAGGCTGTTAATAACCCTGTTTCCTTGTGTTATACATTTTAACCATTCGTGATTGAATATCAACTTAACGCAAAAGCCTGCCGGGCGACCAACAGGCTTTTTGCGGAAGTCTAATCGCTGATAGAGGTTCAGCGAATTAACCAAGTTAAAAGATGGATCTGAGCCGATAGTAAGCCAGTCCAAAGTATTCCCACAAGACATTGAAAGTCTGCTCGAGGGCTGCACTCGTGGGCAAAAGTTGAGTGATGATGGTTCTCCAATTAGAATTTGTCAGGTTCTGCCAATCACGGAGCGTGACCTGGTAGTCACATGGAGCGGGGGTTACGGCAAGACCGCTATTGCGAAGCAAAAACAAAGTGCGGTCCATCTTAAGCGCGGAAGTAACCAGCAGGATCGATTCGATCTCTCGTTCGGTGATGATATCTAACGAATTTGAAATATCATCCCGCAAGTTTGAAGAATCAGCATTGACAACAATGGCATCTTCGGGCACGCCCAGTTCCATTAGCAGGGTTTTTGCGCTAAAGGCACGTTCCGAATTGCCAGAGACAATGATTATCGGCGCGAGCTCCTGCTGGTAATACATGGCAGCATAGAGGACGCGGTCAGCGGAATCTTGCAGTTCGACTCGCTGACGGGGAGTGTCGGCATTTTCAGTTCCAGCCGCGAGGAGCAAAATCGCGTCGGCTGGTTCGATTTGTTGACTGGGCATGTAGCGCCATTCCATTGAGCGGGTCAGGAAGGCGGAGAAAAAGGTGTTTCCAAACACAGAGATAACCACCAGGCAGATTACAACAAACCAGATGGCAGTTTTTGGATGTTTTTTGATCAGGAAAAGAGAAATAAACAATACCGCAGCAACCAGGGCGAGCGGATCAAGAAATTGGATGAAGAAATTGCTAATAATGCTCCACATATGGTACTCCTTTGTATTACTCCTGACCTTACTGGTGCAAGAATCGAGCCATCGAACGAGGAAGAATTATGAAAGCCTTCGCGTGGGAATAAAGGAGATTGAATGCGCTGGACGGTGTCAGACTGAGGCAGGTTGCGGGTCGGTCAGTAACTCTCCCGCATGAACCCTTGAATAGTTTTGAATCAATAGCAGCGTAGGTTGAAATTTCAGGCGGCAGGCGTTATTCAATTGAAGCCAACAAGACAGGCTGCCTTGATATAACGGAAATCAAATTATTCCGGATAAATTAATTCATACACCTCGGGAGCAAATTTTTCGACAGCTTCCGAAGTGATCGCGTTTGTGCGGCAAATCTCGGCATATAAATCAGCGCTTATGCGTCGGCTGCGAATTTGGGTTTGTGGGTCGAGCCCCCAAAGCCCAAAACGCTGGCTCCAGCCGCGCTCCCACTCAAAATTATCGACCAGGCTCCAGTGAAAATAGCCCTTCACCGGAATGTTGTGATTAATCATATGCCACAACGCCTTAACATGTTCAAGCAGGTAGCGCCGCCGGAAATCGTCTTTGCTGTCGTCACAGCCATTCTCGGTGATGTAAATTGGCAGCCCAAAGCCATCCGCCCAACGAATAGCTTGCTGAAAGCCGTCGGGGTCATTAGCGATAAACCCTGTTTCAGATAGTACGGCGTCTTTGGGGTAATAGCGATTGCTGAAGAAATTCCCGCTTTTCCCCGGGTCAAACTTAACCAGCTCGCGGGTGTAATAATTGAGCCCCATAAAATCCTGGGTGTCTTTCGCCTGCGGAACGTTATCCTTAAGCATAACCGCGTCAAACTTCCCGGTTTGTAAAGCGCTCGCGAATGCTTGATTGAAGACCTTGTTGTGCAGCCTGCTGATATAGCCGGTGGCTGGACCTGAATTAGCCGCCTCAAAACCACGCCAATGGTGCGCGACGCCCACCTGGGCGTCTGGCTGCACTTCATGAATGGCTTCATAAGCTGTCGCGTGAGCTTTGACCATATTCAATAGCACTTTCAAGGCTGTCTTCTGGTCGTTCTTTCCAGGAGGGAAACCATCGCCCAGGTAGCCGCCGTTGACATACACATTAGGCTCGTTGATGGTCACCCACAGCCGGCAATGGGACTTGAGTGCCTCAACCGTCCGGCGCGCGAAAGCAGCAAAAAGATCAACCACCGCTTCGTTTTCCCAGCCGCCCATTTCGGTCAGCCAGAGCGGGCTGGTGAAGTGGTGCAGGGTTATCATCGCGGTCATATTGCGCTCACGCAAGCCCAGGAGCATCTCGCGGTATCGATCCAGAGCGGCTTCGTCCCAGCGGTCGCGCTCGGGCTGGATGCGTGACCATTCCACCGAGAAACGGTGCGCGTTCTGCCAGCCATCCTGGGCACGGTCGAAGTCTTCTTTCCAGCGCCCACCCCACCAGTCGCAGGCTTTCCCACTGAGGTCACTATTCAAAATGTGCCCCTCTTGATGCTCCCATATCCACCAGTCGTTGTTGCTATTATTGCCCTCAACCTGGTGCGCGGCGGTGGCAGTGCCCCATAGAAAACCGTTTGGGAAATAAAATGTCGCTCTTGGCATGCTTCCTCCTGGAAGAGTTGTTGCTTGAATTGTATCAATAGTTGGCAAGCAGCAATTCAAAATATGGGAATTTCTAGAACGAAAATACAGAATGCAGGGTTAAACGAACTCCGAATTTGTGGCTGCTACAATATTATTGTAACAACGTTAGGGGTGGGTTCAGGACGTGAGCAGAAGTAAAAATTATTAATCAGTCAAACCCACCCCGTCGGAATCGCGGTTGATTCTCGGTTTTCGATGCCTGTCTGCGTTTCTTGGGCTGGGGAGGTCTGACTATGTACGCGGTAATTGAAAGCTCACGATTGGGACCTCCCCCTACGGCTATGCAGATTAGATTTTTGCCTTTATCAGGGCAAAAAGCCATAGTTAGTTTTAAAGCTGAGGATTGCAGGTTGGAAAGATGGCCGTAAACATGTTCGGCGATTGCACATATAATCTTTCACAGGTTTTATTAATTCCTGAGAGGGATTGCAAGCTTTTGGAAGGGAAACCTGTTTATGCTACCCTCTACCTTGTGGAAAATCCACAAGCAAAACTTTTGTGAGGTATTTCTATGAATGAAGAACCTTTATCACCTGACCAAAAGACCGCCTTTCTGGCTGGAGTAGAACTGAAACGACCGGGGCTTTCCCTGCTGAGCGCGTTCCTCGCCGGTGCGGTACTGATGTTGACCTGGTGGCGTGTCCAGGATATTGGATGGCGCTGGTCACTATCCGTGATAACGATTTGCTTAGTCTATATGGTCAACATCCGCCTGCAGCAGCGCGAAATACCGAAAACCTCCTGGGTTCTCATGGGACTTACAATCCTTCTTGGCATGATAACAACCCTTCGCAGCGAAGATTTCACATATTTGCTTTCAATGCCAGTGACAGTTGTAAGCCTGCTGCTGCTGACAGCCGATTTTTTTAATGGGCAATGGCTGCAGTTCCGCCTGCGCGAGTATTTTAAAGCCGCCTTCCAGGCAATTGCGGCGTTTTTTGTTGGCTTCCCGGTGATTGCTGCCCAAACTGCACGTTCTTCAGCGCAGGATCCGGAGCAAAGAACCTCTGGAAAACGAATGGCTTTGGGTGTCTTTAAGGGCATTGTAATCGCGATTCCGCTGTTGTTGATCTTTATATTTTTGTTCGCCTATGCTGACGCGGTCTTTGAGAGCAAGATTGATTCGTTATTCGAATGGCTAAAGGCGGATTTTCTATCGCAACTGGTCGGTCGGATCATGCTCACGCTCTTTTTTACCTGGCTGCTGGCAGCAGCTCTGTGGCTTCTGATCACTCAAAGCAAGCGAAAGGATCTTGAACCCGATCAGCCCCTGCTAAAGCCTTTCCTGGGAATGACCGAGACGACCATCGTACTTGTCAGCCTGAACTTGCTTTTTGCATTTTTCTTGATTATCCAGTTCCAATATTTCTTTGCTGGTCAAGCCAATATTACCACGAATGGATTCACCTACGCGCAGTATGCCGACCGCGGTTTCAGGGAGCTGCTCCTGGCTGCCTCGATTGCCGGCGTGGTCTTTTTTGCCCTGGCTTCTTTTACCCGCCGGGAAAGCAAAACAAAGCGCCTGCTCTTCACCGTGCTTGGTGGTTTGTTGCTGCTGCAGGTCGGTGTAATCTTGGTTTCGGCACATCAGCGCATTGTGATGTATATTGACGCATACGGGCTCACAGGCACCCGCCTGGTCTCCCAAATTTTTGTCTTCTTTTTAGCAGCAATCCTGCTTTCATTGGTCGTGATGGAAGTCACGAACAAGCTGAAGCACACCGCGTTGGTCCTGCTCGCTGCCGCGATGCTCTTTTCGCTTACGTTAGCGCTGGTCAATGTGGACACAGTGCTGGCACGCCATAATATCGAACGCGCTTTGGAAGGAGAGGAGTTGGACTACTCTTTCCTGGCAAACCTTCTTTCAACTGACGCGGAGCCTTACCTGTTTGGTGTGGTTCAGTCTGGCAGCCTTCCCCCGGACTATCAGGAAAATCTGGAAAAGCTGCTGACATGCCGAGCGTCTGCTTTTGAGGATGACTATCCCTCCGGGGAGGTCTCCTGGCTGGATTTGAACATTTCTGCGATGCGAGCCAAAAAGCTTTACGCCCAAAACCAGGATCTACTCGCACAATGGTCGCTGGAAATCATCGGCACAGAAAGATATTTTCGGGGTATTACTATCGAGGGTCAGGAAATATTTTGTAGTCCCGCAAATTGAAAAAAGGTGCAAAATGATTATCACTTCGTCCGATGAATGATAAGATTGTTACATGTTTCCTCAACTTGATGTAACCGAAACAACTTACCTGGCACGGTTGATTGTCAGCATTCTGGGCGTGGTGGTGTTTTTTAGCCTCGCGGTCTGGTTGATCAGGCGCAGACAAGCCGCCCAGCCAATCGAAGCTGAGCCAGTGCCGACAAAGCTTGAAATGATGCCAGGTGCGGAAACATTGCTTGCCAATCTAAACCCTTTGACCTCGCACGAACGATCCGAGCGGCATTTGGCGTTGGTTAAGACCTACGAAACCTGGAAAACGGAGCGAGTTCTCCACAGTGAGGATGGGCGCAGTCGCTTTGTGCGCACTGGTGTCGAAAAAAGCGGTTTGCGTTACCAGCTGGTGGCAACCACGCAAACGCAGGCGCTTGCCATCCTCGTCAGCGTCTTGATGGCAGAGCATGACCCGCAAGCCAGCGTCCAGGCTGAAGCGCTTTTCGCAGCCGCGCTGGCACACCCAGCCTACCAGCAGCCAGATTTGAGCAGCTGGAAATTCCTTCCCGACCTGCCGCGTTCGCCCAGGCTGGATCCCGACGCACACGCCGAAGCCTGGCTGGTTCACAGCATGACAATGGCAACCGAACGTTGGTCAGGAATCAACCGCTTCAATTATTCAGAAATCATTCCTGAGAGGCTGAGAGCGCTCCAAACATATGCTAAAACGCTGGCGCCTGAGATGCTCGCGCAAGTATCGTTTTCCGGTTACCTCACCAGCCGGCTCAGGGTCCTCGACGCAAGCCTGGACTGGGCTGATCTGGGAGAAAGCCGGGAGCAGTTTTTTGCCAACTTTGCAGAGCCAGGATATTTTAAGGGTGAACCAGTGTTCAGTAAATTGGGTTTGAGCCTTCTGCAATTGGGTTTTCTGGCGTTGCTTAACCACGATCCGCTCGCGTTAAATGCAATCCGCGGCTCGGAGCAGGAGGTCGTTGAATTCGTTGAAGGCTTGTTGATTAATCAATTAACTGGACCAGAATTCAGCCGACTGGCGATGCTCTCAAGCATCGTCCCGGCACTGCTTGCCCTGGAACTTCGCGAGTTAAGCGAACGCGTATGGGACGCCCTTATCGATTCGCAGCCAGATAAAGATGATGGGCTTGGTGCGACCTTGAGGCTGCTTGGAATAGCATTATTGTCAGGAACAGCAATATAATAATTCGCATGGGGTTTTCTCGCTCCGCCTGAAGCCCAGCCGTATGCCTATAATTAAAAAGACCTCCGGTCAAGTGTAGTGCACCCCGTTTGTTGGACGGAAATTAGGTAAAGAAACCGGACTGAGTTCTGTAAGCCACAGGACTCAGTCCTTTTAGTTTAACCTTTATTCTATCAACATTGTAATACTCTAAATAATCTT
>JAAYZW010000230.1 GCA_012514645.1 Chloroflexota bacterium | reverse complement strand
TTGTGATTGTGCCCGATCAACTACGCGACCCGGGCAACATGGGCACAATCTTGCGTTCGGCGGAAGCCGCAGGCGCGCAGGCTGTCCTTCTGCCGCCTGGAAACACCGACGTCTTCGCCCCGAAAGTTGTCCGCTCGGGGATGGGCGCACATTTTCGGCTCCCGATTCAGCACCTGCCCTGGGAGGTTATCGCTGATTTACTACAAGGCTTGCAGGTTTTTCATGCCGACATGCATGGTGCGCAAACCTGCTGGGAAGCCGATTTCAAACAACCGCTGGCATTATTAATCGGCGGTGAAGCCGAGGGCATCAGCACTGAAGGAAGCCGGCTGGCAACTGCCAGCGTACGCATACCGATGACAGGCGAAACCGAGTCGCTTAACGCGGCTGTAAGTGCCAGCTTGCTGATGTTTGAAGTCGCCCGGCAACGAGGTTTGAGGTAACTTTGAAAATTCGGTCCATCACCGTTTTTTGTCAGCCAGGCTTCCCGATCAACCGCCTGCTTTTACAGCAAGTCGGAATTTTTGCCAATCACGCTCGTAAGCTGTTTGAGGAAAGCGGATTCGAAGTTCAGTCACTCAGGCTGGCAACGCCGCCGTTTGAGCAATTCATCGCTTACTTCGACTTACCGTTAGCTGTGCAAGCTTTCGCGATCGAAGCACATGCCGAAGGCTTTGAGTATGTTTCTCTTGGACCCGCAGCAGCGGACTCCAAAACCTGGAAAGAAATTCCACTCGCTCTTTCAATGAGCGACCGGGTTTTCATGAGCGGCATCCTGACCACCCCTGATGGCAAAGTGAGCCTGCCTGCGGCGCGAAATTGCGCCAATACGATTGTACGCCTCTCAACTGTGGAAGAAAATGGCTTCGCCAATTTGCGCTTCTGCGCCCTGGCAAACCTGCCAGCTTTCACGCCTTTTTTCCCCGCAGCCTACGCGCAGCCTGGTCGCCCGTCTTTCGCCCTAGCGGTGGAATCGGCTGACCTGGCGGTGCAGACTTTTAGTGAAGCAGCATCGCTGCAAGAAGCAGCCGACAGCCTGATTGCTGAGATTGAAAAACATGCCAAACAGCTTGAGAGCGTGGCGGGACGGCTCAACCAGATCTATGGATACGAGTTCAAAGGGCTCGATTTCACTTTGGCACCCTTTCCTGATGATGCTGTTTCAATTGGGCGGGCGCTGGAAGCGCTGGGGTTGCAGGCATTCGGAAAACCAGGCAGCCTGTTTGCTTCGGCTTTTCTGACCTCCACACTCGACCAGGCACGTTTCAAGAGAACAGGCTTTAATGGATTAATGCTGCCGGTGCTCGAGGACAGCAGACTGGCACAAAGCGCTTCGGAAGGCAATTTGAGCGTCAGGGACCTGCTTATGTTCTCTGCCGTCTGTGGTGCTGGTCTTGATGTAATTCCGCTTCCTGGCGATATCACCGCCGAAGAGCTGACCCCCATCTTGCTCGACCTGGCTGCCCTCTCGCTGCGGCTGGATAAGGCGCTTACAGCCCGACTGATGCCAATTCCCGGTAAAAAAGCCAACGAGATGACCGATTTTGACTTCGAGTTCTTTGCCAATAGCCGCGTGTTAAAAGTTGATTCAACTTCACTGCACGGGAAACTGGTTGGGGATGAAGAGGTCAAAATAGCCCCACGCCATATTTAACCAGATCATTGCGAGACCCTTAGCTATCTTACATTGCTATCTTACGAAGAATTATTCCTGGAAATGAGTCGTGACTGACTGCTACGATCACTTTGTTCCACCGGCAGCTATTCTTAGGGGAGTTCCTGAACTTGCTTATAGTTCACAAGCAGCAGGTTCCCATCGCAATTGCCGCTTATTGAGAGTTTTACCCTTGCAGAAAGCGGGTTACCGGCTGGGTCAAACAGTTGAATATACAGGCTATCAGTTTTAATTTGCTGGTTTTCGAGCACAAACCCGTAGGCACTCTGCCCATAGACCGTGACTTCGCCAGACTCGCTTGAGAGATCCACCACCCCATTGCCATAGGTGCCGGTCAGCTTAACGATCATCCCCTTGAGGGGCGACTCACGCAGGTCCCAGACCTCACCACCGATAAACAGATATTCCTCACAGGCGTATCGATCGTAAAGCAAGGTATGTGGAAAGGCTTCCGGGGTTCCCCGGATCACAAAAGCAGCCGACCAGGGGGTTGAGGTTTGTGTGGGCTGGGTTGTCTGGGTGGGCACCGGTGTGTCGGTTGGAATCAAAATCACCTGTTCAGTTGCGGTCGGCGTATCAGTGCCGTGCCCGACCGGTGTGATAAAGTAATTGGGTGTAGGTGTGCCAGCTGCAGTTACCGGTGGAGCCGTAATCTGGGTTTCAAAGGGGGAGGGCAACACACCGGTAAGCATTAAAACAACAACGGTTCCGACAAGCAATAAGAATATGACCGCGCCTGCGCTGCCACAGCCTGCTTTCCTTGGTTCAGGGTCAGTTTTGCGCACCGCCATGGGGCGGGTGTGACCATGTCTTTCAGGAGCGAGTCGGTTATTGCTCATGGCAGGTTGATCACAATCTCAGCAGCCGCACGAGCTTGCGCTAACCAGGCATCCAAAGCCTGGTTTTGAAGAGCAATGCGGGCATCAGTCGTCAGGAGATGTTGCGATTCATGTTC
>JAAYZW010000229.1 GCA_012514645.1 Chloroflexota bacterium | reverse complement strand
CGGTTTCATCGAGGATCGCAAACTTCGGCTCAAGCATGGCAAGTTGTAATATTTCAGCCCGTTTTTTCTCCCCACCAGAAAAACCATCGTTGAGGTAACGCCCACCAAAAGAATAGTCCATTTTTAAAAGGTCCATTTTCGATTTCATCTTTTTCCGAAACTCAACCAGGGAAATCCCCTTGGAGTCAGGATCGTGTGCCTTGAGTTTAGAATTTACGGCTACGCGTAAAAAATTCGCCAGGGTAACTCCTGGAATCGCGACCGGATATTGAAACGCCAGAAAGATGCCTTTATGTGATCGTTCATCGACAGAGAGATCTGTGATATCGATATCGTCAACCAGAATTTCGCCCTCAGTAACTTCATATTTGGGGTGACCCATAATCGCGTTTGAGACGGTTGATTTTCCAGTGGCATTCGGACCCATCAATGCGTGAACTTCACCCGAATTAATCACCAGATTAAAGCCCTTGATGATTTCCTGACCGGCGACACTGACGTGTAAATTCTTTATTTCTAAGGTGGACATAAAACTTTGATTTCCTCGTCAAATTGTTGTAGTAAACTCGTGGAATTATAGCAGACTGACGACCCAAAGTCAATTAATTATAATATTTTGTAGTTTATTAACAATTTAAAACCTTATAAAAAACCTCTTTTCCTCGTTGGATATTGTATAATCGCTATATGCAGACGAATTTATTGCCCGTCTCATAATACAATGCATTGATGGCAAGCAATTGTCACCACTATATATAAGGAGAAAGTGATATGTCAGAAGAAAAAAAAGGTTTGTTTGGAAAATTGTTTGGTAAGAAGGAAGAAGCAAAAGAAGTAATCGAAGAAGCGGCAAAAGATGTGAAATCTGAAGCTGAAATCGCAATCGAAAACGCGAAGCGTGTGGCAGATGCAGCCCAGAAAAAAGCGGAAACCGAAGCCCGCAAGGCAGAATATGAAGCCAAGAAGGTGGCAGCTGAAGCGGAAGCCAAAATAGAAGAAGCCAAACGGGCAGCGGAAGAAAAACTAGCGGATGCCAAACAACACGCAAAAGATGTTGTCACCAGCAAAGCCGAAGAAATGACATCAAAGCGTGAAGAAATCCTCAAAGACATTGCAGCAAAGAAAGCCGCAGCTTACATAGAAGATTACACCGTCCAGGCAAATGACACCCTTAGCCACATTGCCATGCGTTTCTACGGCAAAGCAACAGCCCCATACTATACGCTGATCTATGATCACAACAAAGAAGTTATCGGTCCTAACATGAACATGATTCAGCCAGGTCAGGTATTGCGTATTCCCACCCTGCCCGAAGATCTGAAGTAGGTCGAGGGTAGTTTAATGACTGATGAACTGAATTTAAGCCAGGTTTTCGGGGAAGTCTCCCGGGTGTTGGCACAAAACCGCCAGCAGCTGGATGACGCCGACGGAGACAATCACAACCACGGCACTAACATCGTCAACACATTCAATCTGATCCAGCAGGCTGTAGAGAGCAAACAAACACAGCCTGCCTCCGACCAGCTTGCTTACGCCAGCCAGGTGCTGAAAAAACAAAGCACCGGCAGCACAGCTCAAATCTATGCGGACGGACTTGCCCGCGCCTCCACCGAATTTGTAGGCAAAGATTTTAATGCCGCAACAGCCGGCACGCTCATCAACTCTTTAATGGGCACCGCTGAAAGCACCGAACGCGGCTCAGGGGATTTCCTTTCCTCGCTGCTCGGCTCGCTTTCCAAGCCCAAAGAAGAACCAAAACCAGCCCCAGCTCAACCAAACGACTTGTTCAGCTCCCTGATCGGAAATTTGACCGGTCAGCAGCAAACCCCCGCTGCTCCCGCCAGCACACCTGCCGCAGGTGACCTGCTCGGTATGCTCGGTGGCTTGACTGGCGGAACGGCTGCACAGACCTCCAGCGGTGGCATTGGCGACCTGGTTGGCAGCCTACTTGGCGGTCAGTCCGCTTCCAACCAGACTTCCGGTCTTGACGCAAAAGATCTGTTGTCTGCTGGTCTTGCATATTACGCCGCAAAACAAAGCGGACAATCCAACCTTCAGGCGATTATGCAGGCAATTGGAAGTTCCAGTGCTTTTGGTAACCGACCAGACCAACAGCAATCCGGCGCGTTGGTGGTCAACACAATTCTCAACATGCTTGGGAACAAGTAATTT
>JAAYZW010000228.1 GCA_012514645.1 Chloroflexota bacterium | reverse complement strand
TTCACCCCCGTTTGCTGCTGGCATTGTTGGAATTTCGGTCTGGCTGGGTCTACGGCAGTGGTCCGACCAACGATTTTGACAGATATTATCCCTTGGGAATTGAAATTGATGCTGCTGGTCTTTACCACCAATTGGTTGCGGCTGCTGGTGTCGTTGAGAGCGGGTATTACGGCTGGCGCGAAGGCACTGTTGTGACCGCAGAATTTTTAAACGGATGGGAACTGCGCCTGGCAGCAGAATTGAACTGCGGCAGTGTCGGTTTGATGCAATTTTTTGCCGGTTTGTATCGTTTTGAGGACTGGTCAAATGTTTTGTATGGCGAAAATGGTTTCCTGGCGACTTATGAAGGCATGTTTGGCGACCCCTGGTTGATCGCCCAGGAGTACGAGCCGTTGTTCACGACCGATGTGCTGCAGCCGGAATTGTTATTACCCTTTGAACCCGGAATCACCTGGTCTTACACCGTTGGTCCGCATGCTGCCTGGGGTGCTGCTGACGTACGCGCTGCGCTCGACTTCGCGCCACCCGCAGCTGAAGTTGGTTGCCATACCAACTGGACCTGGGTCACCTCGGCAGGACCGGGGTTGGTGGTGCGTTCAGAAGATGGCACCGTGGTGGTTGATATGGATGGCGACGGTTACGAGCAAACTGGATGGAACATCATTTATTTGCACGTTGCTGAAGTCAATCGTGTGGCGGTTGGCACCTGGCTTGAGCCTGGAGATAAAATCGGGCATCCTTCATGTGAGGGCGGCAGGTCGACAGGCACCCATTTGCACATCGCAAGAAAATATAACGGCGAGTGGGTGCCGGCTGAAGGTCCGCTTGCGTTCGTGATGAGCGGATGGAAGACCAAAGCTGGTTCAGACTTCCTGGCGGGGTGGCTGGTGAGAGGGGAAGAAGTCATAAAAGCCAGCGTTTACGGGGCTCAGGCATCGCATATTAGTCGGTAGAAGCGGTCCTCTAGAGCAGCAGTTTCGAAGGGACTCGTCAGTGGAAGGGCAAGATTGTTCATTCCGCTTTTAATTACAACCTGAAGAGATTGGAATGGCAATAGCTTAGGCAGGAACTATCACGACACCGGAAAAACCATCGCACCGATCGCACCAAAAACACTTTTCCTGGTTTATGTTATAGTTTTTTCTGGTCCGAAAAAATGTGTGAAGCATGAAGTATCGAAGCAAAAAATCAGTCCTTTTCGCGATTGCTGCCATCATCGTAATTGCCCTGACCAGCTGCGCACCGAAGCGGGAATCAGGCTATATTCTGCCCGAAACAATCACCGAAGAGGCGACTGCTACCCCCGAAGCGACAGCCACGCCCGCATCAAAACGACCGGTTTATCAGCCTGGCACCCTGGTTGAATACACCGCCCAAAGTGGTGACAGCCTCGACCAGCTGGCTCTGCGTTTTGGCTGCACCGAGCAGGAAATTCTCTCAGCCAACCCTCAGATCCCTGAAGATGTTACCACGCTGCCGCCAGGTTTCCCGATGCAGATGCCAATTTATTACGAAGAATTCTGGGGAACAGAATTTCAGATCATCCCTGACGCGGCTTTCGTGTATGGTCCTGATCTGCTTGACTTTGATCTCAAAGCTTTTCTCGATTCCACATCGGGGTGGTTCAAAAACTACCGTGCCAGCGTCGATGGTAATCGCCTGGATGCAGCCGGGATATTGAATTATTACGGACTAAGTTTTAGTCTGAACCCCAAGATGCTGCTGGCATTGGTCGAGTACCAGACCGGGGCGGTCACCAACCCGGTGCGGGACCGATCCATCGAAGACACTTTTCTAAGCTTCGATAACAATCATCGCAGCGTACACCTGCAAATTTCTTACGTATCAGACCTGTTGAATGACGGCTTTTATCGTTATTTCAACGGAGAAATGACCACCATTGAACACAGCAACGGCACCTTTGAAAACATCGACCCCTGGCAGAATTCTGCTACCGCCGCGCTGCAGCACTACTTCTCGATTATTTATGACAGTGATGACTACGGCAAGGCGATCGGACCGGAGGGGTATGCGAAGACTTTTACTGATTTGTTTGGTGACCCCTGGCGGCGAAACACTACGGTTCTGCCGGGCAGCCTGTTGCAGCCTGACATGATCCTGCCTTTCAGAGCGGGAACCGTTTGGTCATATACCGGTGGACCGCACAGCGGCTGGGGTACTCGCAAACCGTGGTCAGCAATTGATTTCGCACCACCCATCGAAAGCCAGGGCTGCGTGCGCACCGAACAATTTGCGGTCGCGGTTGCCGACGGCGTAGTTGTACGGACGGGACCAGGGCTGGTTTTGCTGGACCTCGACGGTGATGGCGACGAACGCACCGGCTGGGTAGTAATGTACCTGCACGTGGCTGAAGAAGGCAGAGTCAGGATGGGACAGGAACTGAAGCAGGGTGATCCGGTTGGTCGACCATCGTGTGAAGGCGGCAATGCCACCGGCACGCATGTGCATATTGCCCGCAAGTATAACGGGCAGTGGCTGCCGGCAGCCTCGAGTGTTTTGCCATTTATGATGAATGGTTGGGTGCCGGTTGAGGGAAGCGCTGCCTACCAGGGATTGCTGGTCAGAGGCAGCCAGGTGGTTCGTGCCAGTGTTTTGTCTGACGTACAAAGCATGATCCCTGCGCAGAATTAATC
>JAAYZW010000227.1 GCA_012514645.1 Chloroflexota bacterium | reverse complement strand
TAGTTACTGGTGCTGACCACCCCATTAACATGCCCCCAGATGCCGTCCACATTCCCGATGGTGAATGCCTGTGCGATGCCGGGTCCAACTAACGATAAAATCAGTAAACTTCCTAAAATGAATAGAATTTTCTTTTTCATGACCTCTCTCCTTTTTGTAAATAGGTCCTGGCACAAAATGTTGACTTTGCCTTCATGGGTTCCCCATCCGAAGGCACACGAATTTCAGAATTAATCTGATCGTTCAGAGCAATTTTATCATAGCTTATCAACCTTGTCAAAAACAATTTCCTCCTTTTTACCTCGTAATTTTCCTCCAGATTGCGGTCAATTTTCAGTTGGTCTGTGATTAATTTTCTCCTGATTATTATTCCCTTTCTCTGTTTGTCTAATGATGGTTAATTATGATTACCGGGGGAAAAAGAAGCCGCAGGGATCCGGCTGCGCAAAACCCTGGCGGGCAGCACAAAAAGCAAGCTCGTTATCGAGGTTTCCCACAAAAGCGCCCACTGGTTCGCTGATCAGGTGGAAGTAGCCAACGCCGGAAAAACCGGAATAATCACCACTGGCAGAGGCTCCCTGCCCTTGCAGGATACCAACCAGGCTCAGACGAGAGCCCTGGGCGTCAAATTCAGCGCGTAAGACCTCACCATCCAGGCTGATGGTCAGCACGCCCACCAGGAAACTGCCGTCTGCCTGCTCCAGGTAGGCAGTCCACTCCCCTGCCCAGCCGGTTAGCGGGACTGGCGATGGCGTTGTGGTCGCGGTGCGCGTGATGGTGGGTTGATTGGGCTGCGTTGCTACGGTCGTATTTAGTGGATATGCTGCTGCTGTGGAAGTGTTGCCAGGTTGGCTGGGTTGGGCAGCCGGTTGGGTTTGGGTCACGATCAGCGGCTGCCCGTGCGTGTCTGTGACGATCATGGTTGGAAGCGCAGCAGGAGGCTGTGTTGCTTCCGCTGCTGGATGAGCGCTTTCCGATGGGTTTGTGGCGCTACCGGGGGTTTGAGTCATGTTCACGCCAGGTGTGAACGCGTTGATTATTTGTATATCCTCGTTTTTTGACGGCGCGCAGGCATGGAGAAACAGCATCAACACAATCACAACTGCGAGGAACGATAAAACCGGTAGATGCCGTATTTTATTATTCTTCATAATCCACCTGCAAAAATTATACTACAAATAACTGAATAACCAAATAGTGTCAAGCGAAAAATCTGCAATTCTAAGTATGGAAGTTTTAGATCAAAAATGTTGAATGCTCGATTAATCGAACTCGTAGTTTGAGGCTAAAACATTACTATTGTTTATGAATTTGTAACAACACTTTAGGGGTGGGTTCAGGACGTGAGCAAAGCTGGTAATTTTAAGCCACTAACCCACCCCGTTGTAATCACGGTTTTTTTCAGCTTTCAATACCCGTCCGCAATTCTCGAGCTTGGCAGGTCTGACCATGTAAGCGGTGATTGAACGCTCACGATCAGGACCTCCCATAGATGTTGCCCATTATCAGGGCAAAAGACCATAAATCATATTCATATTGAGAATTGCTGCCCTAAAACCATATGCTTTTGTCAGGATAACCATTATCATTGAATTCTCGGTACAATTGAGAAGACAAATTTATGCTTCGCAAAACTGATAGAAAAGGCGGATGATATCGATTCTTTAACGATTTTATTGAAACTGGTTGAGCCAGGATACCCTGCAGATAATAAGGCACAAATCCTGAGCGGGCTTGATCGACAATGGTGGCAGGCGCTTTTAGCCGAAGCAGAAAGACAGAGCGTGACTCCCTTCCTTTACGCCGCACTCGCGCGCCTCGAAAGAGAACACAGCCTGGACTTCCCGAATCGGG
>JAAYZW010000226.1 GCA_012514645.1 Chloroflexota bacterium | reverse complement strand
GAGAAAAACTAACCTGGAAACAATGGGCAGTACGTTTTAATGAGGGTCTAAAAGCCTACGAATTCCTGCTAAACCCCGATCTTTTCATCCTGGGTGGTGGCGTTAGTGCTCGTTTCGAAAAATATGAGAAATACCTCAATGTCAATACGAAGGTAATTCCCGCCAAACTTCAAAACATGGCAGGCATTATCGGCGCGGCAGTTGCCGCTAAAGAAAAACTTGTTTAAGTCAACCAGGAGAAGAAAGGGCAGGTATCGAATAAATACCTGCTTTTGTGTAATGCAAAGCGCGGAAAAAAACAAACCACCTTATCTGCTCTTATTACTTGGGATCCTGGCAGTTTCCACAGCGGCGATTTTGATCAAACTGGCGCTGCCATATGCCAGCCCGATTGCTATCGCTTTTCACCGTCTTGCATTTTCAGCAGCCATTGCAATCGGAATTTTACTTTTCACAAAACGTGATCAAAAATTACAAATTGATCGCAAACAGCTTGGTTTATTGATACTCTCGGGCATACTGCTGGCGGCACATTTTGCAACCTGGACCTGGTCTTTGGATCTGGTTTCGGTGAACAGTTCAGTCATTTTCGCGACCACCTCGCCGTTATGGGTGGGTTTACTTTCACCGTTGGTTCTTAGAGAAAAAGTTCCCAAGCGGTTTTATGTCGGCGTTTTATTTGCGTTTGCAGGCGGGCTGCTGATAGCGCTGCTCAATCAAGATGATTCCGGTCAGAGCACGCTTTCAGGACTATTAATGGCGCTCTTCAGTGCCTGGATGATTGCCGGTTATCTGCTGGTTGGTCGAAAAGTTGCTGCACAGATATCCACTGAGCTTTATGTCAGCTTTGTTTACACGATTGCGGCGATTGTGCTCGGTTTCGTCATGTTATTTTTCGACAAGGGTTACCAGGCATACCAGCCAAACGTCTATCTGGTCTTGTTCTTGCTGGCATTGGTGCCGCAAACGCTGGGTCACACTTCTTTGAACAAGGCGATGAATTACCTGCCAGCCAGGACGGTTTCGCTGGCTTTACTTTTCGAGCCAATTGGTTCCAGCATTCTGGCGATCATATTTTTAAACGAAATACCGTCAACGGTTGAGATCGCTGGCGGCATTCTGATCTTATTCGGCTTGTTTTTCGCTTCGAGCGCAAAGGCTAATGAGGCATAACCGCGTCTCCGCGCTGCGAATTTAGCCAATTGGTGTAGGCGATTTTTTGTTCTACGGATAACCTGCTGTAGAGCAAGTTCATTTTACGGATGCGATGGTTTAATTTCGAAGAGAGCGTGCCAGGAGCCATCCGCCATTTCCAGTTCCCTGCTGTTGTGCCGGGCAAGTTGAAACGGCTCTCCTCACCCAACCCGAGAAAGTCCTGGACAGGGGCGACTGCATACAAAGCAACCGACTGCCAGACAGCCCTGATCATCTCCTCAGCAACTTCACTTTCATCACTGAAATGCAGGTAATCACGGCAAAACTTCTGCTCAAACGGAGTTGCAGCATCGTACCAGCCGCGGGCGGTGTTGTTGTCATGTGATCCGGTATAAGCAAAACAACGTACCGAGTAGTGGTGCGGCAAAAAGTCGTCTTCAGGGTCGCCAGAGAAGCCAAATTGCAATATTTTCATTCCTGGTAGCTCAAAATCATCCCGCAACGCTTCAACGTCTTCTGTGATAATACCCAGGTCTTCAGCAATAATTGGTAGCTCTGGGAATTGCCGTTTTAATTCTGTGAACAATTCCACAGCTGGACCGGGAACCCACTCTCCCTCAATGGCAGTGGGCTTACCGAAAGGCACGTGCCAGGCAGCCGCAAAACCCCTGAAATGGTCCAAACGAACCATGTCCACCAGTTCGAGCGTCGCACCCAGGCGGGTAACCCACCACTCGAAGTTTGTCGATTGGTGGTAAGTCCAGTCATAAAGTGGGTTGCCCCACAGCTGTCCGGTCTCTGAGAAGTAATCAGGCGGTACACCGGCGACAAAAGTTGGATTCAACTCTCCATCGAGCAAGAATAACTCTGGTCGTGCCCAAACATCCGAGCTATCTAACGAAATAACGAAGGACATGTCGCCGATTATTTGAACTTTTTTCTCAACAGCAAAAGCCTTCAGGCGCAGCCACTGCCTGAAAAACAGGAATTGATTAAACTTGTGTTTACTGATCTTGTCAGCAAGCTCGGTTTTAGCCTCCTCAATCGCTGTGGTCTGCCGTCTTTTGAGCGGTTCGGGCCAGTCGACCCAAGGGCGCAGATTCTGGGTTTCTTTGATTGCCATAAAAAGGGCATAGTCATCCAGCCAATCGCATTTTTCCTGACAGAAGCGTTCGAAATCATGGCGTAAGATTGTTGCACCCTGGCGATCAAAGGCATCAAAAGCTTTGTTTAGTAAAAGCGTTTTCCACTCGATTACCGGTCCATAATCGACCTCATGAATGGGAAATTCAGGTCTTTCTTTGAGGTCAGCGCTGGTTAATAACTCGTCTTCGAGAAGCAAAATCGGGCTGACCAAAAAAGGGTTGCCAGCATAGGCAGAAAAGCATTGGTAGGGCGAATCACCATATCCGGTCGGACCCAATGGCAAAATCTGCCAGAGCTGTGTGCCGCTGCGGCTTAAAAAATCTACCCATCGAAACGCTTCTGGTCCGAGGTCGCCAATCCCATCCGGACCCGGCAGGCTGGTGGGGTGCAGTAATATACCTGATTTTCTAACAAGTTCCATTAACGTTTTCCCTTAAAGCGACTTATACACGTCGTAATATTTTGCCGCCGATGTTTTCCAGGCAAAATCCGCCTCCATGGCATTTTTCTGAAGCTTGTGCCAGGTTCCCGGGTCGGCAAAGGTGTCCAGCGCCAGGGTTAAACTGCGCAGAAAACCCTCGGCTGACTTATCTTCATACAAGAATCCTGTGGCTTTTTCAGGGTCAGTGCTGAAATCGATAATCGAATCAGCCAAACCCCCGGTTTCGGTTGCCACCGGCAGATTACCGTAGCGCATCGCGAACATTTGAGAGAGCCCGCAAGGCTCGTAGAGCGACGGCATTAAAAAGATATCTCCAGAAGCATAAAGAACATGCGCGATCACCTCATCATATTTCAGAATGGAGGCGATGCGGTTCGGGTGTACAGCTGCCAATTGGTCGGCAGCCTGTTCCAATTCAGGGCTGCCGCTGCCCAATAAGATGAATTGCCAATCCCGGTCCAGAAGCTGTGGCAATGTTTCCAGGACGGCAGGTATGCCTTTCTGGTCGGAGAGGCGTGATACGATGGTGAGCAAAGGTATGTTTTCATCCACCACAAAGTCGAGCGCTTTTTGCAAATCGAGCTTGTTGTGAACTCGTTCTGAAAACGCTTCAGCGGAGAAGTTATGTGAAATCAGTTCATCGGTTTCAGGGTCCCAAATGTTTACGTCGATCCCATTTAAGATGCCCATGACCTTGTTTGAATGCTTTTGCAGATAACCTTCCATTCCGCAGCCATACTCAGGTGTTAAAATTTCACGGGCATACCCGGGCGAAACCGCGATGACCTTATCGGCGGTGGCAACTCCAAGCGGAAGCGGGGTAAACCGAGCCCAGTCTGGCAAATCTTGGTCATGGCTGGGTACGAATCCGAGCCGTGCCATGGCATCCTGCGAGCCCCAACCGTTGTAGGGCAGATTGTGAATGGACAGAATCGTTTTAATTTCCTGGAAGAAGGAGTCACTCTGATAGGTTGTTTTCAATGCATAAGGCGCTAACGCGGTGTGCCAGTCGTTCGCGTGCAGGATATCGATTTTCCAATCCAGGTAGCGCATCGCTTCAAGCAGCGCCAGCGAAAAAGTGGCATATTTCAGTC
>JAAYZW010000225.1 GCA_012514645.1 Chloroflexota bacterium | reverse complement strand
GCGATCAGCCACAATGAAACCAGCTTTGATATCAACAGGCATTTCGAGTGGGTTTGGAGCTGCCTGGCTTGTGGGGTCGCAGCTTGGGAAACCAATCGGTGGCAAATTGCCAATCAATGCTTCTCCAGCGCGCTTTCCGTGGTTCGCATCAATCCGGTGGTCAACCAATTATTGGCAAAGTATCTGACGGACAACTACCGCCAGCACAATAACGCCATGCTCCTCAATATTACAAAGCATTTGCCTCAACTCTTCAATTCTGAGAATCAGTCAGAATCGATGGAAGAGCAAATTGCGGTGGCAGGTCGCTTCCTGAAGCCCGCGCAACTATTGGCTGACCTGAAGATCGGTCAGGCAGTGTTCCACGGACATTGGGACGACGATAATCGCATGAGCCAACTGGTTAACAGCGGTCGCCAGGCTGCCCAGGTGCTCTCGGTTTTAGTCAACCCGGATCGCATTTCCGCGATCATGAATGCTTTCGCAGACGACCCGGAGGTGTTGACCCAGAGCGCAATAATCAACCTTCACACAGATCCGGAATACAGCTCTTCTGTCGCCCGGCATCTGCTCGAAAAATCGGCAACCGACCCGATTTTGAATGCAATCGATGCTTTTGCCAACCAGGACCTGCCGCAGCAAGCCGCAAAAAAAATGGAAGCGGCGCTTGAAGCCTGGCCAGACGAGCCCGAATGGCATGCCTTCGCAGGTAGAATGTTCCAGGATGCCGGTCTCTATCCCCAGGCTGCCAGCCACCTGGAGGAGGCGCTGCGAATTTCACCGAAAACAGCGCACAACTGGCAACTGCTTGGTGATATTAAGCTGCTCGAAAAAGATTATCACGCTGCCAAAGATTATTTCGGCAAAGCGTCAGACCTTTCTCCTGAGAATCCAGAAACTCTCGACTCGCTCGCAAAGATCAATCAGCGCCTGGGTGAGCACCAAATCGCCATCCAGTGCTGGCAAAAAGCTGCCCAACTTAAACCGGAGAACCCTGAATATTATCTTTCAATCGCGGAATCACACATGGCGCGGAGAGAATTCGAACTCGCTATGCGCGGAATCAGCCTCGCGCTCAACAAAAACCCTGATCACCCGAAAGCATTGCTCCTCAAAGCAAGGGCAGAAATCGATGCGGATAATCCGGCACTTGCCCGACACACCATTACTGCGGCGAAGAGTGTGGTTGCGGATGAGCTTCCCTTCGATTTGCTCTCAATTGATCTGGATCGTCAAACCAACCCTCACGGCGCTCTGAAAGCGCTTCAAAGCCTTGCGGCTAACAACCCTGATAACCTGCAGGTACTTAACCAGTTGGCAGATTATCTGATCGATGCCGGTCAACTCGAAAAAGCGGAAAAGAGCCTGTTAAACAGTCTCTCTATCGACCCGGACAAGCCTGCGACCTTGATTTCGCTTGGAAAAGTTGACCGCCTGAAAGGTAACCTCGATCAAGCAGTTGACCGTCTCAGTCGTGCCATCAGCCTGGACCCCAGTCTGATCGAGGCATATCTTGAATTAGGTCAGGCTTATCAAGACCGCCGCGAGGTCAATGATGCCATCGATACATATCTTCAAGCGATAGATATGGTTGGGAAAGATCCGAGACCATACCTGCAAGCTGCTGCGGCATACAAAGAGAGCCGTGATTACCGCAATTCCGAAACGATGCTGCGCCAGGCAGCACAACTCTCCCCTTCAGACCAAAGCATCCGACGGCAGCTCGCTTCAATGGTTGCTTTGAACCTGGTTAACAACCTACAGGAGGCTCCAAAACGAAAATGAAACCTTATTCCGCCCAAAAAAGTGAAGAAATCCTGATTGTCCGAAGGGGCAAGTTCCTGGTTTTATTACAAACCGCCATCGCCAGCCGTGAACTCCAGTTTGCCAGGCAGGCAGCCTTAATCTGGCTGGCAAGCTACCCGGGTGATCTGTTGGTAAATTTCATGTATGCCCAGACCCTCGCTGAAATCGGCGATGTAGAAATGGCGGTCACCAACCTGGAAAACCTCCTGCGAAATGATCCCGAATTTACTGAGGCAGCCTTTTTATTAGACAAACTCACCGGTCAGAGCAACCCTGATGTTATTGCCAGCAGGGTCTATCTGCAGCGCGGCGGCACAAGCCCGGGCAATGTGGCTTGGTTACCGGCACTGATTGAAACACGCCACGCATATGAGAGCGGCGACCTGGCAGCTGCAGAAAAAGCGGTAATGGAATCATTGGCACACAACCCAAAAGTTGCCCTTCCAGCCATTTTCCACATGCGCATTATCAATGAAAACCGCAACTTCACCCTGCTTCACACACTGAGCGAAATTTATTCTTCCCGTTGGGACACCTGCGTTCAAATCAAAATTTTGGCAGCCATTGCTGATCTGCAGACTGGAGACGATACCCAGGGGGTTGAACGATTACACTGGAGCGCCGCTCATGATGCCAGCGGTCAGGTTGTTACCCGGCTGCTTGGCGCGAACCACAGCTTCAAACCGCTTTGGCCCGAAGATCTCAAAGTTTTCCTGGACCTGCCCATTCCCGCCACTATCGCCGCAGAGTTGGGTTGGAATGTGCTCTCCAAATCCGATTTTGTCAGCACCGGAGAGCAAGAGCTGCCTACTGGAAGTAAATTAGCCAGCGAACTGTTGGACGAGCAGCCCACTCTGGCAAACCAGGTGTCCGCGTTTATGTTTGAGGACGATGACGATCAGGAAATTCAGGCGGACTATTCTGAAGTGCCGACCAGTTCATTCTTCGTCAAAGACATCGCCACTGTGCCACCCGAGCACTACCAAAACAGTCCTGAAGCGGTCGCTGAACCTGCCGATTCAACCGATGCCAAGTCTGCCCACGACCCGAAAACGATCGAAGCACTTAAAGCGATCGAAGAAATCGAATCAGATTTTGCCACCATCGCCAGCAAGATCAAAAACCCTGAATTGATGAAAACCGATG
Source organism: Chloroflexota bacterium (assembly GCA_012514645.1). GTDB lineage: Bacteria > Chloroflexota > Anaerolineae > Anaerolineales > Anaerolineaceae > Mesolinea. The sequence goes on along the minus strand of JAAYZW010000225.1, from coordinate 35,408 downwards.
GGCGTTTCCCCAGTTATGTCATCATGACTTCCCGACAGAGTCTTGTGCAAAAATATGGCGAAAACACCGCTGCAGTAGTTATCGAAACCATGCGCAGTCTGTCGCTCAAGATCGTCAGCCTGGCTGGCTGGAACAGTTGCATCTTTGTTCCCGATGACCCACAGAGCGTCCAGGATTTTGGGCTGAGCCCGATCACCAATCCAGATGCCTTGAAATTGAAAATAGCACTAACCGATCTCGATCATGTTTTAGCTTCGCGTGGAGAGATGATCGGTGCGCTACTGATCGTAGGCGGCGATGAGATCGTACCTTTCCACTTGCTTCCGAACCCCACAGATGACAGCGATGTTAATGTACCCTCTGACAACCCTTATTCCACAATTGATGAGAACTACTTCATCCAGCAGTGGCCCGTCGGTCGCTTGCCGGACGAAAGAGGAAACGATGCCGGTTATCTGCTGGAGCAATTGCGCTTCCTGAACAATGAGTATGATGTCAAGGTTAAAACCAAAAAGAGCCTCGAAAGCAACCCCTTAGCGCGCTTGCTCGATGCGCTCAGTCGATCGCTGTTTCAGTCGCTCGCCCAGGTGCAGCGCCCAAACAACCTGGGTGTCACCGCTGAGGTCTGGAAATCTCCGTCCGCGATGGTATTTTCGGTTATTGACCGGGCAGAGCGGTTGAAGAGTTCGCCGCCAACCACCAACAGCAACCTGCTTGCCGGACAGCCGAGCAACCCAAAGTATGCCTATTTCAACCTGCATGGCTTGCAAGATTCGGAGGAATGGTATGGACAAAAGGATCTCACCAAACGTCAGGAAGGTCCTGAATACCCTATCGCAGTCCTGCCTGGCAATTTCACGCCCAGCAGTTCGGCACCGGCATTGGTTTTGAGCGAAGCGTGTTTTGGCGCAAACATCCTGAACAAAAAAGTCAGTGAATCGATCGCACTCAATTTCCTCTCCAGCGGAACCAGGGCATTTGTTGGTTCGACTTGCACTGCCTATGGCTCCGTAAGCAAACCACTGATCGCTGCCGATTTGCTCGCCTGGCATTTTTGGAAGCACGTTGTTGATGGTCTGAGCGCTGGTTATGCGCTCATGCAGGCAAAATTGGCGTTGGCGAAGAAAATGACCGCCAGTCAGGGGTACCTGGATGGTGAAGACCAGAAGACAATTCTTTCATTTGTGCTCTACGGTGACCCCCTGGCGACTGCCAAAGCCATTAAAGAAGTCACCAAACCTGCCATCCGTCCGACCGCTACTCCGGAGCTCAAGACCATCAGTGATTCGCCTGATGAACTGGTGGTGGCTGCTGATGAAATGCCCACAGAGATTTTGGGGCAGATCAAATCGGTGATCAAAAATTACCTTCCCGGTTTGGATGACGCCACCGTGGCAATCAACCCGCAGCTGTCGAATTTCACTCTAAACCAGGAAGAGGTGGAGGACCAACGCAGCCAATATGATTTACTGAAAGCCAGCCAGCGCTATGTTGTCACATTAAAGAAGCAGTATAAGTACAAGTCGAAGAGCCACAACCACTTTGCCCGCATGACCTTTGACCAAAAAGGCGAAATGATCAAACTGAGCATGTCAAGGTAATCACAAGGACTCTATTCTTTGCAGGTCAGGTTCTGAAGCGGAACCTGACCGACAATCTTTTTTTCCTCAATTATTGAGTACGAGAAATCATCATTCCACACCGTTATCTTTACGTATTCTCACAAAAATCGGGCTGATATATCACCGGGTTTTTATAGTTGAGTTATACTTTTCAAGGAAATGTTTTCTGTGCTTAATCTCGCTTTCAAATCGCGAAGTGGCTTTCATTCTTTGATGACAAAACCCGCTCGCCAATACCCATGTCCAGACAGGAGTCATTAACAATGTACGGATACAGTGGAAAAATTCTGCACATCGATCTTAAAACCAAGAAGAACTGGATCGAGAACAAACCTGAAGAGTGGTACAAAATCTACATCGGCGGCGTTTCGATGGCATCACGCTTGCTGTGGGAAAACATCATTCCCGGTTGTGACCCGCTCGACGACGGCAACCCAATCTGCTTTGCCAACGGAATTTTCACTGGCACCCCCGTGCCCGTAGGCGGCAAGTTCGGGCTGGCATCCAAATCACCTCTCACAGGCGTGATTGGTGACAGCCTCTCAGGCAGCTGGTTTTCAGTTGCGCTCAAGCGAGCCGGCTGGGATGGTGTCGTACTGCATAACAGCTGCGACAAATGGACACAGTTGTTCATCGACGACGACCGGGTGCAGTTCAATGATGCCACTTACCTGCTCGGCAAGGGCACCTTTGATACCGAAGAAGCCATCCGTGAACATCTGGGTGATGACCAAATCCGTTCCTGCACGATCGGTCCGGCAGGCGAAAATATGGTTCGTTATGCCAATGTGACCAACGACGGGCGCCAACTTGGCCGTACCGGTCACGGTATGCTTTGGGGGCACAAGAAGCTGAAGGCTGTCTCTGTGCGCGGCACCATGGGCGTCAAGGTTTTTGACCCGCACGCTTTGAACCAGCTTGCTTTTAACATCTCGAAGTCTGCCCAGGGCAAGGACACCGAAAAGTACCGGGTCTATGGAACCGCAACAGGTTTGCTCGCGCAGAATAAATCTGGCGTCTTGCCAACCCGCAACTTCCAGGAAGGTGTGTATGAGGATGCTGAAATGGTCAGCGGTGAATACCTCGACAAACATCACAAGGTCAAGGTGATTGCCTGCGCACAATGCCCGATCGCCTGCGAACAGATGTCCATCGTTAAAACCGGACCGTTTGCCGGCTCGATGACCGGCATCGAATACGAAAGCCTGTTTGCCAACAGCTCGAACCTGGGTGTCAACGATATGCGCTGTGCCATCAAACTGATCACAATTGCCGACCAGGATGGCATGGATACCGTAAGCATGGGTGTCACCATTAGCTACGCAATGGAAAGCTACGAAAAAGGTGTTTTGACCGATAAAGATTTTGCCTGCGAGTCTCATCCCGAAGGTTTCTCACTCAGATTCGGTGACGGAGATTCAGCCGTAAAACTGGCTGAAATGATCCGCGACCGTGAAGGTATCGGTGACCTGATGGCTGAAGGTGTGCGAATCGCCAGCGAAACCATCGACAAAGATCGCGGCACAGAAAGCTACAAGTGGGCAATGCACGTAAAGGGGCTCGAACCAGCCGGATACGACGGTCGCTCGCTGAAGACTTTCGCCGTTGGGCTCGCCACCGGCACCCGCGGTGGCTGTCACAACCGCTCTGCCGCTTATGATCCTGACCTCAAAGGCGAGACCAACCGTCTGACAGTCGATGAAACCCGCGGTCAGGTTGCGGTAGATTCTGAAGTTTACGCAGCCGTTTACGACACCTTGCCACTGTGTAAGTTCATCCGACGCAGTTTCACCGGAAAAGCAGACCGCGCTGGCGCCTGGCCCGCGATCGCGAATTTGATCAACGCCACCACCGGCTGGGATTTTGATTACGATGAAGTTGATCTGATCGGCGTCCGTGCCACGAACATCAAAAAAGCCTTCAACATCCGCGAGGGCTGGCACCACGAAGATGATGAACTGCCCTGGCGCTGGAAGCACGAAGCTATGACCAAGGGACCCGGCGCAGGTGTGTTCGTTACTGACGATGAACTTGATTATATGAAACTGCTCTATTACAAAGCCAAAGGCTGGACTGAAGAAGGGTTGATACCAAAAGAACTCCTGATCGATTTGGGCATGCCCGATGTCGCTGAAGAAATTGGAGTCTAACGAGGAGAATATGGCAACTACCAGTGCTTCAAAATATGCTTATATCGAATGTGACCCCAACCTGTGCGTGGGCTGTCAACTCTGTGAATACATGTGCTCTTTCACAAAAACCGGAGAATATAACAGCTATCGCAGTCGCATCCGTACCGTTAGGGTCGATGAGGTGCTCATCACTGCGATTTCCTGCCGCACCTGCGAAAACGCGCCTTGCGTGATCGTCTGTCCACGTGACGCGCTCACTCAAGACCCGATCACCGGCATCATTGATATCAGCCCGACCAAGTGTGACGGCTGTGCCTGGTGCATCGAAGCTTGTGACTTTGGCGCTATATCAATCAATCCTGCCACCACCTTGGCAGAAATCTGTGACCTGTGTAAAGACGAATCAGACGGTCCGCAATGTGTTAAATGGTGCCCTAAAGAAGCGCTTATTAAGACCACACCCGATCAGAACGCCCAGCGTACCCGCAAGAAGCTGATCACCGAGACACTCAGTTTTCCAAGCAAAGCCGCAGATCCAAAATGAGTGAAGAAACAAGTATCCCTAAATATGTAGGCGCGATGCCCGATGATGAAGCCCGTATCGGTGTCTATGTTTGCCATTGCGGCAGCAATATCGCTGGCGTAATCCCTTGTGACCAGGTGGTCGATTTTTCTGCTGATCTACCCGGCGTGGTGCATGCCGCTGAAACCATGTATGCCTGTGCCGACAGCGGTCAACGTCAGATCAAGGAAGATATAAAAAAACACGGTCTCAACCGCGTGGTTGTTTCGGCTTGTTCGGTGCGTATGCACGAACCAACCTTCCGAGCCTGTGTGGCTGAAGCCGGGATGAACCCCTTCCTGATGGAAATGGCAAACATACGCGAGCAGTGCACCTGGGCTCACGGACATGACCGTGAAGGCGCTCTCGAAAAAGCCAAAGACCTGACTGCCGCGGCAGTTGCTAAAGCCACTTTTCTGACCCCGCTGGACATGATCAACGTGCCCGTCACCAAGAAAGCGTTGGTCATAGGCGGTGGCGTGGCTGGCATTAACGCGGCGCTCGACCTGGCAGAGCAAAAAATACCGGTGGTGCTGGTAGAGAAAGAACCAACGATTGGAGGGGTCATGGCGCAGCTTAACAAGACCTTTCCAACGATGGACTGCTCAATATGAATTCTTGCGCCCAAAATGGTTGACGCGGCGCGTCAGCCCCTGGTAGAAGTAAAAGCTTATACTGAAGTCGAGAAAGTCGAAGGCTTTGTCGGCAATTTCAAGGTCACCCTGCGAGAAAAAGCCAAATATGTGCGCGCGGATCGCTGCAATGGCTGTGCCGCCTGCGCGAAAGCCTGCCCGGTCGAGGTTCCAAACTATTTTGAAATGAACCTAGCACCGCGAAAGGCAGCTTATGTGCCAATGAGTCAGTCGGTGCCCCTGATCTACAACATCGATATGGATGCCTGCATCCACTGTTATAAATGTGTGGAAGCCTGCGGTGCTCTCGAAGCAATCGATTTCAGCATGGAAGACAATGTCATTGAAGAAGATATCGGCGCGATCGTGGTCGCTACCGGCTTCGGACATTTTGATCCCTCTCCAATGACTGAATATGGCTACGGGCGCTTCCCAAATGTGATCACCGCTATGGAAATGGAACGCCTGAACAACTCAGCCGGTCCAACCCGCGGTTCGCTGATGCGTCCCAGCGACAGCAAGCGCCCACAGAGACTGGCGATCATCAACTGCGTTGGCTCTCGCGACAAGCGCTATAACCAGTCATGCTCGAATTTCTGCTGCATGTATGCAATCAAGAACGCCTTGCTGCTCAAACAGATGCTGCCCGATATGGATATTTCGATCTACTATATCGATATCCGCACCCCCTCCAAAGGCTACGAAGAGTTTTATGACCGCGCCCGTGAAGCTGGCATCAAGTTCATCCAGGGGCGCCCGGCAGAGATCACCGAAGACCCGGACAGTCACCAGCTCTTCATCAAGTCAGAAGACATCACACTCGGTCGCGTAATCGAACACGAGTATGACATGGTAATGCTCAACCAGGCAGCCGTACCTCAACCAGACCAGAACCACATGAGCTCTGTTTTGAATGTGGCGCAATCTCCGGGCGGTTGGTACATGGAATACCACCCCAAACTACGCCCGATGGACAGCCCCACCGACGGCATCTTCTTCGCCGGTGCCTGCCAGGGACCGAAAGACATCCCCGCCAGCGTTGCCCAGGGTTCTGCTGCTGCTGCGCGTGCTTCGCGCATTCTGCATTCTGACACCTGGCAAATCGAACCGACAGTCGCAGTCGTTTGGCCAGACCGTTGCGTCAGCGGTAAGGGACAGGCTTGCGGCATTTGTGAGCGTGCCTGCCCGTATGGTGCCATCGATTACACCAAGGGGCTCTCAGCCGAAGTGATCACAGCCAAGTGCCACGGTTGTGGTGCCTGCGTGGGCGAATGCCCGCACGACTCAATCACCCAACTGCATTTCACCGATGCGCAGGTCCTCGCCCAAATCCGCACGCTCTTAGCAGTTGAGCCAGAAAAGAAAATTTTGGCTTTTCGTTGCCAATGGTGCTCCTACGGTGGTGCCGACCTGGCTGGAACCAGTCATTTCGAATATAGCGCCAATGAACGCGGCTTGCGTGTGATGTGCTCAGCCCGCATGGATGCAGACCTGATCTACGAATCCTACCGGCTGGGTGCCGGCGCGATTCTCTATTCCGGCTGCCACCCACAGGACTGCCATTACATCACCGGTCAAATTGCCGGTGCCAAACGTGCTGCCCGTCTGGATAAAATATTCGACAGAATGGGTATGAACCCCGGTCGTTTCCGTACCGAATGGATCAGCGCTGCCGAAGGCGACAAATATGCGCGGGTGATCAACGAGATGCAAGCAACGCTCGATGCCATTCCAGCAGAAGACTTAAAGTCGGAGATTGAGCGTCTGAAACCGGAGATGGAAAAGAGATTGAATAAGATGAACCAGATTCCTGGCGTGGAAGAAGCCATGATCCAGGTTGATTTCATCGTTAGTGAAATGCAAAACAAGGCGGTGCCCGTATGAGCTTGCCTGTGAACACCAATTTTGCAGAACAGGTAAAAGCCATTCCTGGCGGCGAAATGCTGATGATGTGCTTCTCCTGCGGCACCTGCACCAGCAAGTGCATGATCCAGGAAAAACTGGAACCCAGCTACAACCCCCGCCGGTTGATCCGCGAAGCCGTCTTTAACTTTGAAGAAACCACCTTTGCCGATTTAACCGCCTGGCTCTGCACTGCCTGCGACCTATGTTACCCCGCCTGCCCGCAAAAAATCCATATTTCTGGTGTGATTACGGCAGTCAAGCAACTGGCAGTCGCGCAGGGACGAATAAACCCGTACCAAACTGCCAAAGTGGACGAAGCAACCTGTGTTGCTTGCGGCTTGTGTGAGAGCGTCTGCCCCTACACTGCCATCTCCCTGGTCGAGAAAAAAGTACCCTTCCGAGGCATGATTACTGTTGCTTCGGTTGACCCGGGCAAATGTATGGCTTGCGGCATGTGCACGGCTGCCTGTCGTTCAACTTCGATCCGGCTAAACCAGGAATTCAACGACAACGAAGTCCTTGAAAACTTGTGGGGCTGGCTGGAAAGTGAGGCTGTCTGATGCCCGAAAAACCAAAGATCGTTTTGTTCCAGTGTCGTTGGTGCTTGTATGCCCCGGCAGACCAGGAATGGGTTGACTCGCAGCTCCCTGAGAATATTCATCTCACCAAAACTCCCTGCACCGGGCGGATAAACCCGCTCTACCTGCTCAACGCTGTACAGGGAGGGGCTGATGGTGTGATGATCAGCGGCTGCCTGCCCGAACAATGTCATTTTAAAACCGGTAACATTGCCGCCCGGCGGCAGCTGGATGAGTTCAACGACTTCCTGGACTATGTCGGCTACGACAAGCAGCGTGTGCGCTTCGTTTGGCTCGATTTGCAGGACCGCGGCATCATCCAAAAGCAGTTGGCAGCCTTTGAGCGCGAACTTGAAGCTCTTGGACCAGTCAGCAACCTGGCAACCCGTGCCAAAGTTGCCGAAGGAGGGCAGAATGCCTGATCTCGACGCGATTAGAACCGAAGCCCGGCGCTTGCTTGAAGAAGGATTGGTCGAAGTGGTAGTGGCGTTCAAGGCGGGCGATACCCCGCTGCACCCACAACCTGCATTCTTCCGCTCGGCAGATGAGGTGGACGAACTTGTCTATGACGGTCTTTGTCAAAACAACCTGGCAACCTACCTGACCCGCCTGCCGAAGCAAGCCAAAGTTGGCATGGTCGTTCGCGGCTGTGAAAACCGCTCGGTCAATGCCCTGGTAGTCGAAAGACAAAAAGCCCGTGAAGATTTATACCTGGTCGGCGTGCCTTGTGAGGGCATCCTTGACTGGCAGACAATTGTTGCCGAAGTTGGCGAAGCGATAACTTCCGTCACTGAAACCGGTCATGACCTGATGATCGAAACAAGCGCTGGCTACCAGCTGCTCGAAAGACATAATTTTTTGCACGACAGCTGCAAGCGCTGCATACACCCCAACCCGACGAGTGCTGAAATCCTGATCGGTGATCCCATCGCCGAAGGCGACCCCAGCCTGCCGCGCTCGGCAGTGGAAAGCTTTGAAGCCCGGTCCATTGATGAACGTTATGCCTGGTTCCAGAAGGAAGCCGAGCGCTGCATCCGCTGTTATGCCTGTCGTCAAGCCTGCCCGATGTGCTATTGCGAAGAATGTTTTGTCGACCACATCGAACCGCGTTGGACCGAGAGCGGCGCAACCCCCGCCGGCATGCAGGGTTGGCACATCGTGCGCGCTTTTCACCAAACCGGTCGCTGCACAAGCTGTGGTGCTTGTGAACGCGCCTGCCCGATGGATATCAAGATGACTTACCTGACCGAGAAACTCAATCACGACATGAGAGAAAAGTACAATTTCGAAGCAGGTCTGGATGCCCAGTCTCAGCCGCCCTTTGCGGCAGTAACACTGGACGACAAGAATCGCTTCAAGATTTGAGGAGAGTGACAGAAATGAACTTAATCCTCGAAAAACAAACCCTTCAAGATCTGCTCCAATTCTGGCGCCAGGATTATGATGTCTATCTGCCCCAAAAGCTGGAACGTTTCTCGCATTTTATGCCGCTCACGGACAACTGTGAGCCAGTCAATAACGAACCGCACAACACACGTATCCCACCCAAAGCGCTCTTCCTGCCGATGACCGAAGCGCTGGTAAAATTCACCCGTTACGGTGGATACGAAGATGCCAAACATGAAATTCAATCGCGCGTTGTTTTCGCCGTTCGTCCCTGCGATGCCCAGGCAGTGCAGCTGCTGGACACCAGTTTCATCCAGGAGGAGTACACCGACCCCTTATGGCAGGAAAAGCGTGAAAAGACAATCACAATCGGTCTCGGCTGCCACAAAACCTGCCCGACAGGGTTCTGCACCACCGTTGGTTGCGGTCCTTTCAACAAGGCTGGGCTGGATGCAATCCTGACCGATCTGGGCGCAGACTACCTAGTTGAGACCCTCACCGAAAAAGGCAGCAGCCTCTTCCTGACCCTGCCCGAAGCTCAAGAACAGATGGTCACAATGGCAGAAGTAATTCAACAAAAAGCCTTCAACCAGATGCCGGTCGCCTTCGAAACTGAATATTTGAAAGAGAAGCTGGAACAAAACTTCGACAGCGAGTATTGGGACAATGTCTCGCAAAGCTGCCTTGGTTGTGGGGTTTGCACCTTCCTGTGTCCAACCTGTTTCTGCTTCGACATCGTCGACGAAACTCAGCGCCGCGAGCGGGTGCGCAACTGGGATTCTTGCATGTTTCGTACCTATTCATTGGAAGCCTCCGGGCACAACCCGCGACCTTCACGGGTGGAACGCACCCGCCAGCGAATCAGCCACAAGTACGTCTATTGGCTCGACCAAATTAATCAAATTGGTTGCACCGGTTGTGGTCGCTGTGTACGCTATTGCCCGGTCGGGCTGGACATTCGCGCCATGCTTCGCCAAGCACAAACCCTGCCATTTGAGGTGAGCCATGCAGTCTAATCGACACAGCCTCTACACACCGATGCCCATGCATGTATTACATGCCTATTACGAATCAACCGACCGGTCTTTAAAAACGCTCGAGTTGAGTTTTGACCGTGCCGTGGACAGCAAGGCGTTTTTCGAAGCCTTCAACCCCGGTCAGTTCTGCCTGTTCTCAGTGGCTGGCAAAGGTGAATCTGCCCTGGGAGTCGCCAGCGCAGCCTGGGAGGGCGATTTTGTGCGCTTCACCGCCCAAAAAATGGGCAGCGTCACAACCGCCCTGCACAACCTCAAAGCCGGCGATGCCATCGGAATGCGCGGACCGCTCGGTAACGGTTTCCCACTGGAAGACTGGAAAGGCAAAAACCTGGTCATCATCGGCGGCGGTTGTGCCTTCTCTACCCTTTACGCGCTGACCAAACACGTCCATCACGAAGACCACCGCGATGATTATGGCAAGCTGACCCTGGTTTATGGCACGCGTACCTCCGGGTTGTGCATGTACAAACACGACATAGCCGCCTGGCATGAAAACGAAGATATGGAAATACACCAGGCGATCGACGTGCCAGAGGATGACTGGCAGCACCATATTGGCTACGTACCAGATGTGGTCAAACAGGTGGCACCCCAGCCCGATAACGCTGTCGCGGTTGTTTGCGGTCCACCAATCATGACCAAATTTACGCTGCCTGCCCTTGTGGAATTAGGTTTCACACCTGAATCAATTTTTACTTCGCTTGAAAAGCGGATGAAATGCGGCGTCGGCAAATGCGGACGCTGCAACCTGGGACCCCAATACATCTGTAAGGACGGACCGGTTTTCTCGTTGGCTGAACTTAACGCCCTGCCGGCAGACCTTTAGGAGCACTTATGAGTCGTGGAACTCCAAAAAAGACCCGCAACGAACACGAGATGACCATCAACCGGGATATGCTGACCCGGAATTATTGGATGATATGGGATCTGGACAAGTGTGTTGGCTGCCAGATCGGACCAACCGTCTGCCCCAAAGAAGCGCTGAGTCATGTCCCGGCAGTGCTCGAAGATGGGCGCATTCTGCAAAGAGCGTCTGTCGACGTTGATGAAAGCAAGTGTACCAACTGCGGCATTTGCGTGGAAGCCTGCCCAACCCACGCCATCGAGCTGACCGTCAACCGAAAAGCGGAAAATCCGGTGATCGCATATGGTGCTTTCCCCGAGTTTGATGCTAAAACCATCTTCCGCAAGGATAAGTTCGATTTCACATTGAAGGATTTCATCATCGAAAACTGCCCCACCAATGTGATAAGTTATGACGAAAAACGCGATACCATGCGCGTTGCTTTTGAAGACTGCATCCACTGCCGGCAGTGTGAAGTCGCCAGCAAAGGCGCCTTCGAGGTGCGCCAACCCTGGGTGGGTTCGGTGGTTTTAATTCGCGAGAAGTGCCTTCCCGAATGCTTCGCTTGTGCCGATATCTGCCCGACGCGTGCTCTACACATCAATGACGATGGCGAGTTGGTTTTAGCCGATTATTATTGCATCAAGTGCGGTGCCTGTATGCAGGTTTGCCCGGTCAAGCCGCAATACGAAGAGGAGACTTTCACTTTCGAATCGCACGGCATGCTCCATACCCGCACCAGGCAAAAACTCGTCAACAAATCTACCCTGCCGATCGTGGTGGAGCGCTGGCGCATCAACCACAGCGACGTATCCAGCGCTGCCTGGATCGAAGCGCTGCGAAAGCTTTCGGACGATAAAGCAAAATCGGTTGAAATTGACCGCAAACGCGCGCTGCGCAGGGCTGATCTGATCGAAGCTCTCAGAGGCAATCTGGTGGCAAAAGCGTATTTGAAGAAGGAAATTGAGCAATAAATTGATCGCAAGATGGCGAGGGGAAGAAACGGGATCGTCTCTGTTCATGTTTATCCCCTTCCTCAAGAAGTTGGTTACCGATGTTGATCCGGTTGAGGTCAAACGTGTTGAGGGTATTCTTAAAGCCAACGCCATCCCCTATCGGATAAAATCATCGAGCCTCCGGGGACCCTTCGGTCGGCATTATGATTCAAAGACCTACAGCCAAATTGTCATGCCTCTTTACATCGACGCGCAACGCCCCACAATTTCATACCTTGTGTATGTAAGGAGCAAAGACTACGATCGCGCGATTCATTTGATCTAATCTTTGGTGGGGGCTTGTCTCCCGCTGTTAGCTTTAGTCCCAGGTCGAGCCGAAGCCAAACCGATTGATGAAGTCAAAAGACCAGCCAGTTTGACGGGTGTATTCCGGGTTTTCTTCACCACGAGTAAAAATCAACACGCGTGCCTTCGAACGGAGCCTGCCGAAATCCCCCATAGTGGGGGTAGAGGTGATCACATTCCGAAAAGTACCGCTGTTGATGTAATATTTCTCAACACCCTGATCAACCTTCAAAAGTTCAACCATGGCGTTATGGGTATGACCGCTGACGATACATTTGACCGAATTTTCCGCTTTAAGACACTCTTCACGAACGATCAAATCCAGGTTCGTATTGATTTTCGATTTTTTGAAAATTGGATTGAGCATTGCTTTCATGACCCAAAAAGGGAGCCCATGTCGCCATATACGGGTGCTTAAAACCGATCGCAAGCCAAAAGCTTTGGCACCAGTAAACTGCCCAAAGTTGATCAGGCTCGGTCCGATATCAGGGCTGACAGCCAGGTCGTCGAAAAGGTTCAGCATGACCGGTTCGATAATTTTCCAGACTTCCCGTTTATTCATCCCGGGTGTAGTGAAAAGAAAATTAATCAGGGCATCTGCGGGACGAACATTGTCAAAATCGATAAGACGTTTGTACGAAACCAGCAATTCTTCCTTGGCAATAATTTTTGAAACGCCATAGAACTCTCTGAACAAAATCGGCAATTTGGATGCAATCTCGATCGTAACAATATCGCCCAGAACAGGTTTATCGTAATATCTCTTGTCGATAAAGGTAGGCACCTCAGCCATGGTAGACAAATCGGCACTGAAGTTGGATTTGTCGTATTCGTGACCATGCCTAACGAGCACCAACGGTTCCCCGTCGTTATCGTGAAGACATTGGTTTTCAAACAACTTGCCGTCCGATTCCAAGCCGAGCAGTTCCTGGATACGCTTGCGGACCGCCATACTGGCGTTTGCCAGGCGGTCGTGGTTGCCGGGCACGTAGTGGATACGGACTGGTTTTTGGAAATAGGTACCCAACCGCCGAAAGATACTCAGGGTTTCTTCAACACGATAGTCCCCGTTAATCGCCTCGATGACTCTCAATAGTTCCTGTTCAGCATGGCTGCCAGGCACAATTTCATCATTATGCAGATAGGGGCGCAGCGCTCCCTCGTGCCAAAGCGGGGAGCGGGTAATTTCGAAAATGTCGCCCGCCAATACAAGATCAATCGAAGCTATATCGGCATCGCGAATATACTCAGAAATCTCGTTGAAGAAAGAAGTATAGACTTCCGGAGGCAGGTTGTGATTAAATTTCAGTCCATCCAGAGCATAAGAATTGGATTCTGCAAAATGCAGGTCGGACATTACAATTAGCATTGGTCCCTCACAAAACTGCTGTTTTTATACCACAAATCAGGGAAGCAGCAGGATAGAAGCGCCGTTTTCACGTGAACCCAGCAGAATCAGGTCGCTACGATCGCCCAAGTAACCGATGCTCTGATAGTGCCAGTCTTCAAGCGCAACTTCTGCCCACGATGCGGCACAATCTGTGCTGTAAAGCAGAAAACCCTTGCCTGCTGCAACGATAGCGCAATCGTGGGATTTCGCGAGCGCAAGAATTTCTCGGTTCTCTTCGGTTATCAACGTCCATTTTTCTTGATGGTTGTCTACCCGGAAAAGCCCTGTTCCTGTTGCAGCCAGCAATCCCGTTTCAGTTGGTAAGATCTGATTTACCATGAATTGATCAAGATTAACACCAATGAAACTGCTTTTATCCAATTTTTCCCAGCTATCATCTACGCGCAAGTACAAACTGTCATCAAGCGTAGCCATATAGAGGTTTTCCTGGAATGCGAACAAGCGATATGGCAGCACATAATTTGTTGCATCCGTCTCTAATGATCGCTGGTATTCGATGTGGTCAAGCAAAACCTCACCGGGCAATCCAACTTTTTGAGCCAACCAATCAAGTTCTGACAAGTCATAGCGGTTATCGTCAAATGGCAGCTCAATCACCACCCAATTATCTCCTGCCAGGAGATACAAACTGGTTTCGGTGAGAACATATAAGGAACCCTGGTGGAATGCCAGGTCGGTGACATCTTTATCCGTCAAGGAGATGGAAATGTCGTTCCATTCCAGACCGCTCTGATCAATCTCAAAGACGCCTTTGCCATAGACCGCTGCGTAGTCCCTTTGCAGCTGCTCGTCCTTAACTACCGCAGTGACGGCGTTCAAGCGCAAATCTCCCATCACACTCTTCCAGCTGCCGCTGCCGGCGTTGGTGCGGTAAACACCGTTCGATTCTGTTGCCGCAAACCAGCGAGGCGTATTACTGTTGGTCACTATAAAATCATACAGACGCTGACCAGCCAGCCCGCGAGATGTCCAGTTCTGCGCGAAGTTTTCTGAGGAATACAAGCCATTGCCATAGGTACAGGCGAAAACCCGTTTTTGGGTGCCGCCGAAAGGGTCGGTATATAAGCGAAACACGGCGGTATTCACCGGAAGTCCCACCCTGCTGACGCTCCAGGAAGCCCCGCTGTTCCAGCTCCGGTAGGCAGCGTCATCATGCCATACTGCCCCGTAAACCAAGCCCGGGTAAGCCGTGTCGAGCGCGAAACTGCGGGCTGACCAGTCGCCAACCCCGTTGTTTATCGGGAAGAAGGAAGCGCCCCCGTTGGTACTCTTGTAAAACCCATGTTCGTGAGCGGTAAGGTAGAGTTCGCTGGAATTAAGTGGATTGACATCAATGTCATAAAAATAGTCCAGTTTGGAAAACGCCTCTCCAGTCAAAAGCAGCGACCAGCTCAAACCAGAATTTGTGCTCTTATAGAGATAACCTTTCAAACCTGGGTTCACCCGGGTTGCGGCATAGATCACTGCCGGGTTGGTTGGATCAATTTCGAGGTCGTAGACGATGTGGTTGCCCAACACGCCCCCATTCACCGCGGTCCAACTCGCACCGGCATTGCTCGATTTGTAGATTCCACCGCCGTAGGTGCCAGCATAGACAATGTTCGAGTTGGTCGGGTGTGTCGCCAGCGACTGAATTTTCAGGTTGCCAAGCCCATTGTTCATCTGGTACCAGGTGTTACCTTCATCAGTGGTCTTATAAACTCCACTGACGTAACTGCCGGCATATACATTCTGATTTAGGTTTGGGTCTACTGCAAGGGCGGTGAACGTTCCTCCCACCGGTCCAACGGGGGTTGGTTGAAGCGGGTTTTTGACAACAATCGGTAAATAAGTAAGGCGGGGTGCCATTCCAAATCCGTCTGTCAGTAAAACCAATAATAACCCCGCAAAGGTTAAACCAAAGATAAACGCGCTTACTTTTCTGTTTTTCATGGCAGAATAGTGATTACACAAAACGTGCCAGTATACCTATTGCATTACTTTTCTGAATGCCTCAACACATCGCTCTACGGCTTCATCATCAATATCGTGATGCGTCACCAGCCTGATCTCAGCTTCATTGGTGTCGTTCGCCAGTACACCGTGCTCTCTCAATCCTTTGAGTACGTTGGAGGTGTCCCGATCTTCGAGTTTAACAAAGACCATATTGGTATTTGGTGAACCTTTGGTCAGGTGCATTCCCGAAATATCTGCCAAACCCTCAGCCAAATTGCGGGCGCGGACGTGATCTTCATCCAGGCGATCGATCATCATATCAAGCGCCACGATTCCCGCTGCTGCCAGAACCCCAGCCTGGCGCATGCCGCCGCCCAACAGTTTTCGCATTCTGCGCGATCGTTGGATAAAAGTGTTCGAACCACACAAAACCGAGCCAACCGGCGCGCACAAACCTTTGCTCAGGCAAAAAGTGACACTATCAGCCTGCTTCACCAGCGCAGCAGCCGGCACAGACTGCGCTACAGCGGCGTTAAAGATCCGGGCACCATCAATATGAAAGTACAACTCGAGTTCTGCAGCAGTCTCTGCCGCCCTGTTCATATAATCAACGCTGAGCGCCTTACCACCGCAGGCGTTTTGTGTGTTTTCAACAATCAGCATGCGAGAGATCGGTTCATGCACATCACCAGGAAAACGCATCGCGCCCCTGATATCAGCGGGTGACAACGTGCCGTCTTCCTGGTTAGGGATGGTGTGGATCACGATACCGCCCAGCGCCGAAACACCGCCTGCTTCGTGCAGGAAAGTATGCCCCTTGGTGCCCATGATGATCTCATCGCCCCGATCGCAAGCTGCCAGGCTCGCCACCAGGTTGCCCATCGTTCCCGAACTGACGAAAAGACCAGCCTCCATGCCAAGTAGTGCCGCGGCTTTTTCTTCAAGTTGGTTAACAGTCGGGTCTTCACCGTATACGTCATCGCCCACTTCTGCCTCAGCCATGGCAGCGCGCATCTCAGGGGTTGGTTTAGTAACCGTGTCAGATCGAAAATCGAAACATTTTTGCATTTATGCTTGCTCCAGTCCGTCCAAAATGTTTTGCAAATCTGCTGGCAGACTGGCAGAAAACTCGGTTTCCTGCTGGTTGCCCGGCAGCCTGATTTTCAGCTTGCTGGCATGCAGAAAAAACCGGCTAAGCTCCAGGCTTTTTTTACGGCGTCCATAAATGCGGTCTCCTACAACCGGGCAGCCCAAAAATGCCAGGTGCACCCTGATCTGGTGCGTACGCCCGGTTAAAGGCAAAACTTCCAGAAGTGTGTGATCGCGGTATTCCTTAACCGTATAATATTCAGTTTCTGCTTTTCTGCCCTGATCGCCATAGGTTACCGCCATGCGCTGGCGCTGCTTATCATCCCTGCCAATACGGGTTTCAATCCTGCCGGTTGGCGTGGGCGGCTTGCCATCTACCAATGCCAGGTAAGATTTAATTGCCCTCCGGTTCTTGAACTGTCTGACCAGCCAGTTGTAGGCACCTGCAGTCTTGGCAACGATCATCACGCCGGAAGTCTCTTTATCCAGGCGGTGGACAATCCCCGGGCGTGCCGGCTCACCAACACCGGCAATTTGTGGGTAATAATGCAGCAGGGCGTTCACCAAGGTTTCCTGCTCGTTTCCGGCACCAGGATGCACCACCATACCGGCAGGTTTATTGATCACCAACACCTGCTCGTCTTCATAAACCACATTGAGGTCTATCGCTTTCCCAAGCGGCGTAAATTCGGCAGTTTCAGTGACATTTACGGAAACCAGCTCACCGCCCTGCAGTTTATGAGATGCCTTTGTAACGGCTTTCCCATTGACCGATACTTCTCCAGCAGCGATAAGCTCCTGAATTTTCGCTCGGCTAAGCTGGGTCAGTTTTTCAGCCAGAAATTTGTCAATCCGCTGACTGGAAGCTTGCTCATAAACAATTTCGACTGTTTCAGTTTTCATCTTCCGTGTCCATGCTGATCGCTGTGGTTTCACGCTTGGTCTTCTCTCGATGTTCCTGGATTAGCAAGCCGATAAGCATGATGATCACGCCAACGGTGACTGCAGAATCAGCCACATTAAACACAGGAAATCGCCCAACCGCGATAAAGTCGGTCACAAAATCGAGCTGGATTCGGTCGATAATGTTTCCGATCGCTCCGCCCAGCAGCAAGCCCAGGCTGATACGAAAAAGCAGCGGTTCATTGAAGGCTTTGTGGTAATACCAGATGATCACGACCACGATGATACTGGAAAGGATCAGCAGCGGAGTGTTGGCGTTCTGGAAAAAACCCAGTGCGGCGCCGGTGTTCTGCCAGTAGGTAAAACGGAAAAACGGCGCTAAAGCCGGTATTGGGTAGATTTCTGCCCCCAGGGGAATATTCTGGCGAACCCAGCCCTTGCTCCATTGGTCCAAAATGATCAAAACAACGGCGATGGAAAATAGCATCAGATAGTGGCGCACCCAGCTATTTTTCGACTTCATCGCTCCACCTTCTCAATCGTTAGGCGCACATCTTCACCATCGAAGTTATCTGTAAAGGTAAACAGATCGAGCTGTGTTTGCTGTAGGCTCACTGCCAGCGTCTCACTGCAAATATAAGCGGCATGCTCCTGGATGGCTGCTGCCAACTCGGGGGTGGCGTCGTAGCTGATCTTGATTCGATCCGAGATTTCAAGCTCTGAAGTTTTACGCAAGTCTTGTACCCGGCGCACAAATTCTCGTGCCAGCCCTTCGTGGAACAACTCGGGCGTCAATGTAGTAATCAACGCCGCCATGTAAGCCCCTTCTGAAGACACTTCATAACCTTCTTTCGAAGAAGTGTGCACTTCGACTTCATCAGGGAAGATTTCATAATATTTTCCGTCCACGCTGACGACCAGATTGAGTCCATCGAGCAGTTTCAAAGCGCTCTCTTGTGAAGGCAGCTCCAGTATCGCCTGGCGGATTTTTGGACTCAAAGCCTTATACTTTTGCCCAAGCTGCTTTGGCAGTGGGTTAAGCGAATATGTGACTGCTTCCTCATCGCCGCCCAGCAACCGCACTCGCTTAACGTTCAATTCATCCTTGAGGATGTCGGCAAAGCGTTCAATTACCTCGCCCTCTTCAGCATTGCCAACAGCAAAGGCGGCTTCAGAAAGCGGCTGGCGCACCTTAATGTTGGACTTGTTTCGCGCGGCATGCCCCAGCGAAGCCAGTTTCATCACGCTGGTCATATCGCGATTCAGTGCTTCGTCAATCAGGCTCTCATCAACTTTTGGCCACTCAGCCAGGTGCACCGAGATAGGCGCATCTTCATCAATCGAAGCGACCAGGTTGCGATACATAGTCTCAGCCATAAAGGGCATCGTTGGCGCAATCAGTTTGCTGATTGTCACCAGTGTCTTATAAAGTGTCTCGTAGGCAGCCGCCTTGTCTGCATCCGATTCAGACTTCCAAAAGCGGCGTCGTGATCGGCGCAGATACCAGTTGGACAGATCGTCAACGAAGGTTTCAATTGGTCTCGTCGCGCCGATGACATCAAAGTTTTCATACGCCTGGGTAACATCTCGAACAAGGGTCTCCAGCGAAGAAAGTAACCAATCATCCAGTTCTGAGAATTGTGGGATCAAAGTCGAGTCCGGGGTCCAGTGATCAAGGTTGGCGTAGGTCACGAAGAAGGAATAGGAGTTCCACAGTGTCAGCAGAAACGTGCGTACTACTTCGCCAACAAGTTCCGCGCTAAAACGTCGTTCGTTTCCCGGAGGGCTGGAGGTATACATATACCAGCGCATTGGGTCAGCACCATAAGCATCGATCACCTCCCAGGGATCAATTACGTTACCCTTTGACTTGGACATTTTCTGCCCTTTTTCGTCCAGGATTAAGCCCAGGCAGATCACATTTTTGTAGGAGATACTGTCGACAACCAGGCTGCTGATGGCATGCAGCGAATAGAACCAACCCCGTGTTTGGTCGACCGCTTCGCAGATGAAATCAGCCGGGAATTGTGATTTGAACGCTTCAAGATTCTCAAAGGGATAATGCCATTGAGCGAAGGGCATGGCACCAGAGTCAAACCAGACATCAATCAGTTCGACCACACGTTTCATCTGCCCGTGCCCACATGAAGGGCAAGTGAAACGCACGTCATCGACGTATGGTCGGTGCAGCTCGAGATCTGAGAGGTCTTTTCCAGCCAGGTCGGAGAGTTCCTGCCGCGAGCCGGCACAAACCTGGTGCCGGCAGTCGGGGCATTCCCAAACTGGTAGAGGCGTACCCCAATAACGATTCCGCCCAAGAGCCCAATCGATATTGTTTTCAAGCCAGTTGCCAAAGCGACCGTTCTTGATATGTTCGGGCACCCAATTGATCTGTTGGTTCAGCTCGACCATGCGGTTTTTGATTGCGCTGGTTTTGATGAACCATGTTGGTCTTGCCATGTAAAGCAGCGGCGTGGAGCAGCGCCAGCAGAACGGATAAGTGTGCGTCATCGTGCCAGCATCAAAGAGCAGCCCGCGTTCGTGCAGGTTTTGGATGATCTCAGGGTCGGCGTCTTTTACGAAGACGCCCGCCCAGTTATGCACCGGTCTCAGGAAGCGACCCTCGTCGTCGATGGTCATGATGAAGGGCAGGTCATAATGTTTGGCGACTTCCATGTCTTCCATGCCGAAAGCCGGGGCAATGTGCACCAGTCCGGTGCCGTCTTCGGTGGTGACATAATCGGCGTTGACCACGTAATGTGCTGGTTTTTCGGTCAGAAAAAAGGTAAACAACGGCGCGTATTTCTTGCCGCGCAGGGCTTTTCCCTTCATGGTTTTCAAAATGCGGTAAGGACGGTCGGCAAAAATCTTCTCGACCAGGTCTTTCGCCATGATCAGTTTTTCTTCGCCCATCCCATCGGCTGTCACAAGTGCGTATTCCACGTCCGGGTGCGCAGCGACAGCCACGTTACCAGGCAGCGTCCAGGGCGTGGTTGTCCAGACCAACAGGCTGGTGTCTTTTTCATCGATGAGCGGGAAACGTACATAGATGCTCGGATCTTCGGTTTCTTCATATCCCTGCGCGACCTCATGGTCTGAAAGCGGTGTGCCACAGCGCGGGCAATACGGCACCACCTTATGCCCCTGGTAGAGCAAACCCTTATCCCAGATTGACTTAAGCAACCACCAGACCGACTCGATGTAATCGTTTTTATAAGTGATGTATGCCCGATCCTTATCGACCCAGTAGGCAATCCGGTCGGTCATGCGCTCCCAGTCCTGGATGCGCGAGAACGCCGATTCACGGCAAAGTTGGTTAAACTCAGCGATGCCATATTCTTCAATCTGACTTTTCTGGGTGAAGCCCAGTTGCTTCTCGACCTCAATTTCGACTGGCAAACCGTGCGTATCCCAGCCGCCGCGTCGGTCCACAAAAAAACCTTGCATGGTCTTATAACGGGGGAACATGTCCTTAAACGCTCTCGCCAAAACATGGTGCACGCCTGGTTTGCCATTGGCGGTAGGCGGACCTTCAAAAATCACGAACGGGGGGCGGTCACGGCGATCTTCAGACGAAAGTTTGAAAATATCATACTTTTTCCAGAAACGCAGCTGGGTCTCTTCTTCGTAGGGGATATTTAACTTTGATGATACTGGTTTAAACATACAGCCTCCAAAACTATTTAATAAAAAAAGTTCGTCCCAACAGGGACGAGCTCAAATTGCTCGCGGTACCACCCCGCTTCCCGGCATTACCGGACGCTTGGTGCCCTGGTAACGGAGGGCAATCGGCTCGCTTACTGCAAATGCGTGTTCGGCGCGCGGCTCGGGAAGGATTTTCGTTCACCTGTTTCCACCCGGTTTCCACCACCCCGGGCTCTCTATTGGACAGCATTGAACTACTCGTTTCCGTCACAGCCTGAATCAGGATTTTATCATATTTGCGCCAGGTGAGCGGTTTTTGTATGTTGTCATCAGCAATTCTCAATATGGATATTTATAGATCTGGAATGTAGAAGGAAATGAAGACCGAAATACTATCGCGTATCAATTTACAACAAATGAATGGGTGGGTTCAAAACGTGAGAAAAACTGAAATTTTAAATCAGCTAAACCCACCCCATTGGGATCTTGGTTGATTCTCGTTCTTCGATGCCTGTTTGCAGTACTTGAGCTGGGGAGGTCTGACTATGTAAGCGGTGATTGAGTGCTCACGATTGGGACCTCCTCCTACGATACGCATATGTATCTTTAGATTCTGCCGATTTATCAAGGCAAAAAGGTAAGGTCGATTTTCATATTGAGAATAGCAGACGTTGTCATTCTGTTCGAAGTTAGAAATCTATTCCCCCAATGTGCTTTCACGATAATCACCGCAACAGTCCTTCAAAAAAGAGGTTCAGATGGCAGCTTTCAAGTAATAGCAATAAAAAAAGAACCCCTTCAAAGGGGGTTCTTGTGGGTGCCTGAAGGGGGTCGAACCCTCAACATCTTCAGCCACAGTGAAGCACTCTGCCATTGAGCTACAGGCACCGCGTCAGGCAGCTATTCTAACACAAGCCCAAATGGACTGCAAGCAATTTTCAACAAACATGCACCTGCCAGTCGTTACATTCTGATGGAAGCCAGCTCTCTTCTCGGAATAACGCGCTGCTCAAAAGTTCGCAGATTTTTAACGACCACAGTATCACTTTTCAGTTCGTCAGGGCCCAAAACCAACGCTATCTTCACGCCTAAGCGGTCAGCCAGCTTTAACTGCTTGCCCAGCTTATCCGGTTCAGCCAAAATCACGTTAAACCCTTCGTTTCGCAATTCAGTCGTCAGGCGAATCGATTCTTCCAGCATTTCCTGATTAAAGACCGTCACAAACACTGTGGAGGCGTAGCTGAGGTCAGCCGGCAGCAAACCATACGCCTCCAGCACCAGCATTATTACCACATCGCCCATGGCGAATCCCACACCTGGCAATGGATCGCCGCCGACATCACCCACAAGGTTGGCATAATGCCCCCCGCCCAGAATTGCACGGAAATCGCCCCTGGCTTCGTGAGCTTCAAAGACCAGCCCGGTGTAATAATCCAACCCACGGATGATCTTGGGTTCATATCGGATGTATTCAGTAATGCCAAGCGCGTCCACATAGCGGAAAAGCATGCTGAGTTCTTCCGATTCCTTCCAAAGCTGATCATTGGCAAGCAGATCTTTTAGTGCCCCAATTTGATCAGGCACAAGCCCCAGATCCGCCAAATTCTTTTCCCAGACATCTGCCGGTTGTTTATCAATTCGGTCGATTAATCTGAGTAGTTCAGGCTTTTTCTCGGCAAGAACACCAATCTCGGTCAGTTTTCGGTCCATCAGACGGCGGTCGTTGATCAATATCTGGACCATGTCACTTTTCAGCCCCACCAACTTAAAGAAATTCGCTGCCACTGCCAATAACTCAGCGTCCGACTGGACTGTATCACTACCAATCAGGTCGATATTCCATTGGTAAAACTCGCGGGTGCGACCTTTTTGCGGGCGTTCGTAACGCCAAAAAGGTCCAAAAGACCACCAACGCAGCGGATAAACCAATTGATTCTGTTTTTCTGCCACCATTCGTGCCAGGGTCGGGGTTAGCTCGGGTCGCAGGGAAATCGGGTCACCACCACGATCTTCAAACACGAAAGCCTGTTCTTTTACCAGTTCTTCGCCAGATTTCGCGGCATACAGGTCGATTCTTTCCAGGCAGGGTCCTTCAAACTGCTGATAACCGAAAGACTCAGAAGCCAGGCGCAGAATATCAACCAGCCACTGCCGTCTTGCCATCTCATCGGGATAAAAATCGCGTGTTCCTTTTACACTTCGTATGATATTCTTCATATGATCAACCTCGGGTGATAATCAGGGATAGTATATCACGCGGGGTTCGGGTAAAATTAAAAAAACATATCGTGGGAGCGCTGATCATGAATATTGGTGAAGTTGCTGAAATAGTCCAGGGCAAATTATTCACTAAGGGAATCGACACTGCTATTGAAGTCCGGGGAGCTTTTGTTGGTGACCTGATGAGTGACGTATTGGCAACCATCAAGCCAGAAGCGATTTTACTGACCGGTTTAAACAACCCGCAGGTTATTCGCACTGCCCTGATTGCAGACGTAAGCGTGATCATCCTCGCCCGGGGGAAAAAACCCTCACTCGAAATGATCGAACTGGCAAACAACGAAGGCATGCCGCTGATCTGCTCGCCACTCGGTTTGTTTGAAATGTCAGTGCGGTTGGCTGAAAACAATATTGTCAGCTATGAAGATGAATTTGATCTCTCAAAATGCGCCTGATGAATTCTAAGTCATGAGCAACCAACCTGTCCTCTCAGACGCGCACGCAAGCAGAATTACCCGGGTTGAGGAGCTTGCCTACGAGTTGACCATCGCCGACGTGATGACCCGAAATCCGGTCACACTGGCGGTCAATATGACCATGCGCGATGCTCTCGACGTGATGCGCAACAATAAAATATCAGGCGCTCCTGTAGCCCGGGATGGTACGCTGATCGGCATCCTTTCAACCGAGGATCTGATACGCTCACTGCGAGAGGGTCGCATCGACCGTAAAGTCACCGAATACATGACCCACAATGTCATCACCGTTCGTGAACACGACCAGGTTGTAGAAGCCCTGAAAACCTTCAATAAAACCAAGGTGGGGCGCTTCCCCGTGGTCGATGAAAATGGCATGCTTGTGGGAATCTTAACCAAGGGAGACATCTCTAATGGTGTCTTGACCGCCCTGCAGCGCGATTTCGAAGCAGAAGAGCTGAAGCGATACCGTGCTTCCCATCTTTTTGAAGACATTGTCTCAGACCGCACCAGCTTAATCTTGAGATACGAGATCATCAAAGACGATTTTTTACACGGTGGTGCTGCCTCAAACCGCATCAAGAAAGCGCTGCTCCGATTGGGTGCTCCCCCACAGGTGGCGCGCAAATGCGGCATCGCCGTTTACGAAGCGGAAATGAACCTGATCATCCACACAACTAACGGCGGCAGCTTGCGCGTGGAAGTTGAGCCAAACAAAATCATCATGGAAGCCTACGACGACGGACCAGGCATTCCTGACATTGAAAAAGCCATGACTCCCGGCTACTCAACAGCCAGCTCAGAAGTGCGGAACAAAGGTTTTGGGGCTGGGATGGGACTGGTTAATATCAACAATTGTGTCGACGAATTGATGATCAAATCCACACCAGACACAGGAACGAACATCTATATGATCATGTATCTCGAAAAAAACAGGGGAAAGGAATAGACCAGCTTTGAACCTGCAAACGATTATTGAAAAACTTGATTTAGCTCTTCTCACCGAAGAAAAGAATTTTTCTGAAATTGAAATTACATCCGGTTATATGTCCGATCTGCTCAGCTGTGTCATGACCGGAGCCAGCCCCCAAAGCATTTGGGTAACGCTGATTGCCAACATCAATATTGTGGCGGTCGCCAGTTTGCTGGAAATCTCAGCAATTATCATCACCGAGAACGCCCAACCAGACCAGGCAACCATCGACAGGGCAAATATAGAGGAGATTGTGCTGCTCTCCACCCCAGCCAACAGCTTTGATGTCGTCGGTCATCTTTGGGACCTGGGTGTCAGGGATTGAAGACTGAATGAAATCTTACCGAGTGGAGCTGCATATCCATTCTGTGCTGTCTGCTTGCGCCAGCCTGGAAATGATCCCTCCATTTATCATCGAAAAAGCGCTGGCTTCCCGCATCGACATCCTGGCGTTGACTGATCATAACAGCGGTGCGAATGTGCCCGCGCTGCTCGCGGCTGCTGAAGGAACGGGCATCACCATTTTGCCTGGGATGGAACTGGCGACCGCTGAAGAAATCCATGCGATCTGCCTTTTTGATACCCTGACACAATTGCAAGTGTTCGAAAAGATTGTCAATAGCAATCTGCCCAATTATCGCAATAATGAAACTTTTTTTGGGGCTCAGCTGGTCGTTGATAAAGACGGTAACTTTATTAAAAAAGATGAACGCTTGCTCAGCACAGCCACCCGGCTGCCAATCATCGAGGCTAAAAATATCGTCCTGGAATTGGGCGGACTCTTCATACCGGCACATGTGGAGCGCGAAGAAAATGGATTGCTGCCCCGCCTGGGCGGCATCCCGCCGGAGATGGAGCTTTCGATTGTTGAAGTTTCTCATTATAAAAGCGTGCCCGATCTGCTGTGGCTCTGGTCAGACCTGAAGGATCTGCATATCATCAAAAACGGAGATGCCCATGACCTGGATGGTATTTTAGGGCTCACCCAGCTTCAAATGAGCGAAGTAGATATCGCTAATCTCAAAAAGGCAATCCTGGAACAAACATAAACTGACAGGCTGAAACCTACCTTTGAAAGCAGTGCAGCCGGTTAAAGTTAACTTTATCGCCGAGCCCAATCCGCACCACAAACAGGTCAAGCGACCTTTATTTATCCTGTCCATCGTTCATAGCAATAATTTTCGTCCCTACGATCAGCAATTCTTAATATGGGAATGATTAGATTCTAAAATACAGAATGCGCGGTTAATCACGCTTGGTATCTGAGGCGACTGCATTACTAATGCACATGAAACCATAACACCGTAGGATTGGGTTCAGGATGATAGATGAGCTTTTAAAAGAAAAATCAGCAAGATGCTGGCAGCGATAACAGACGCGGTTCATTAGTTAATTAATAAGAACGCGTTGACCAATCCGGGGTTCAAGGTTACACTTATTGTATATTATTTCACAAGGCGCAAATGCGCTTTGTACAAGGAGAAAAAATAGCTATGACGAGAACAACCCAGCCTATGGACCCGCTTTATAATCCAGAACTGCGGCCCACTATAGACCAGATCATCGAGAAAAGTATTGATCTTGACGGCGGTCTGATGGTGGTTTTAAACAATTTGCAGTCCAAAATTGGCTTTTTGTCAGCCCCTATGCAGGAATATGTGGCTGAATGCCTCAGTATCCCGGTCAGTAAAGTGCACGGCGTGGTTTCCTTCTACTCATTCTTTACCACGGTCCCCCGTGGTAAGCATGTGATCAAATTTTGCATTGGTACCGCCTGCTACGTTGGCGGCATCAACCAGTTGATCGACAAAGCCAAACAGCTGCTCCAGATCGAGCCAGGTCAGACAACCAGCGATGGTCAGATTACCCTCGAGGTCTGCCGCTGCGTCGGCGCCTGCAGCCAGGCACCTGTCGTAGTTATTGATGAAGTCAATAATGGTCGCGTCAAACCTTCACAGTTTGGCAGATTGATCGATAAAGTTCGCGCCAGTGAGGCAGTGGCTTGAGAGAGCTTGCCCTTCATATTCTCGATATTGCTGAAAACAGCATTTCTGCAGGCGCCAGTCAGGTAGAAATTTCGGTGGTCAGAAATACTCGCGAAAATCAGTTGGTCATCTCCGTCAGGGATAACGGTAATGGGATGGATGAAGAAATGCTCGCAAGAGTGATCAATCCGTTCGTTACCAGCCGCACCACCCGTAAGGTTGGTCTGGGTATTCCCATGCTTAAACAAGCTGCCGAAGCTTGCAACGGCGGTCTGACGGTAGATTCTCAACCGGGGAAGGGCACCGAAATTACAGCAACATTCCAAAACAACCACATTGACCGCATGCCCTTGGGAAACCTTGCTGATACGTTTTTGAGCCTGCTCATTGGCACACCTGATGTCAATTGGGTGCTCGATTACCAGGCGGACGATCAGGTCTTTCATTTTGACGATCGTGAAGTCAAAGCGGCGATTGAAGGAATGCCCCTGACAGATTATCGAGTGATTGAATATCTCACCGCTACCATCAAAGATGGTGTTGCTGGAATTAATAATATTGAAGTTATACAAGGAGTAAATAATGCCAACAATTAATTCAATACAAGATCTCAAGAGATTGCGCGAAGAAGCCCAAAAGATTAAGGATATGCGCGACCAGACGGGCAAAACCCAGGTGGTTGTCGGCATGGGCACCGTCGGCATCGCTGCCGGCGCGCGCGAGACCTTGAAAGCTATTCTCGCATTCATTGAGGAACAACAACTGCCCGACATCATTCTGCGCCAGACCGGAAACTTCGGTATCAGTGGTCAGGATCCTGTCGTCAAAGTAATCGTGCCGAATCAGGAAGAAGTCATTTACGGCAAAATCAACCCTGACCTCGCTCGCAAAATTATGCAAAACCATGTTGTCGATGGCAACGTGTTAGTTGAATACGTAATTGAAGAATAAATTTATGGAAAGGTAAGAAAAGAGTACCGATATGGCATATTATCGTTCAACAATTCTTGTTTCGATGGATCCGGTATGTATCGAAAAAGGCGCAGTCCAGGTCAAAGAACAGCTGATTGAAGAACTAAAGCTGCACAAACTCCTGGACGAAGTCGAAATTCTCGATAGTCCCCGGATCGGCAATCCTGAAAGCGAAGGTCCGGACATCCTGGTCTACCCTGAAGGCAGCCACTACATTGCCCTGACACCCGAAAGCGTTCGCACTATCGTGGTCGAACACTTTGTCAAAGGTCGTGAACTCGCTCAATACGAAGCGAAAATGCGAGACCTGACCGATGAAGAGGTGCGCGAGCCGAAAGAAAAAGAGATTCGTGTCATCCTGGAGAACATTGGCAAGATTGATCCCCGCAACATCGAGGATTACATCGCTGTAGATGGTTACCAGGCTTTGGCGAAAGTCCTCACCGAAATGACTCCTGAAGATGTGATTCAGACGATGCTGGATTCCAAACTTCGCGGTCGCGGTGGTGCTGGCTTCCCTACCGGTTTGAAGTGGAAATTCGCACACCAGGCTCAAGGCAATCCCAAATACATGGTTTGCAACGCAGACGAAGGTGACCCGGGCGCGTTCATGAACCGCAAGGTTCTGGAAGGCGACCCCCACTCAGTCATTGAAGGCATGACCATCGGCGCGTTTGCCGTTGGTTCCAACCAGGGCTATGTTTATTGCCGGGCTGAATACCCGATCGCGGTCAGCACACTGAATATCGCTATTGCGCAAGCCAAGGAATATGGTCTGTTGGGTGAAAACATTATGGGCTCAGGCTTCTCGTTTGACCTGGAAGTCCGCATGGGCGCTGGCGCCTTTGTTTGTGGTGAAGAAACCGCTCTGATCGCTTCGATCGAAGGCAGCCGTGGTGAACCTCGCGTGCGCCCACCCTTTCCAGCAACCAAAGGTCTTTGGGGCAAACCAACCAACATCAATAATGTTGAGACTTATGCCAACGTTCCAAAAATCATTCACAATGGTCTCGACTGGTATACCAGCATGGGTTCAGAAAAGAGCAAGGGCACCAAGACTTTCGCTCTCGCCGGCGATGTTTCACACACCGGTTTGATCGAAGTACCTTTTGGCATGACCCTGCGCGAGATCATTTATGACATCGGCGGCGGTATCAAAGACGGCAAAGCCTACAAAGCCGTGCAAACTGGTGGTCCCATGGGCGGCTGCTTGCCTGCCCAGTTCCTGGACCTGGAAGTCGACTATGAGACCCTCGGTGCTGCCGGCTCGATTATGGGCTCTGGCGGTATGATCGTCATGGACGAACACACCTGTATGGTCGACATTGCCCGCTTCTTCATGGAATTTACCCAAGAAGAATCTTGCGGTAAATGCGTGCCCTGTCGTGTTGGCACCCGCCGAATCCTTGAGATCCTCGAACGGATCTGCGCTGGAGAGGGCGTTCCCGATGACATCCCCATGCTGCATAATCTTTGCTCCGAAATTATCCAGGACAGCCTTTGCGGTCTTGGTCAGGGCGCCCCTAACCCGGTAGTCTCGACCTTAAAACACTTCCTGGACGAATACGAAGCTCACATTTACGAAAAACGTTGCCCTGCCAAGGTCTGCCGTAACCTGATCAAATTTTCAATTTCGGAAGAAAACTGCACTGGTTGTACCGTTTGTGCCCGTAACTGCCCTGTTTCAGCCATTAGCGGCGAACGCAAACTGCTCCATGTGATTGATCAGGATCTCTGCATCCGCTGCGGCATCTGCCAGCAGGTCTGCAACTTTGATGCTGTCGAGGTTAACTAATAAGCGAGACGATGGAGAAATATAGATGATCAAACTAACTGTAAACAATCTTCCCGTTGAAATTGAATCCGGTACTACGGTTTTGGAAGCTGTTCAGCTGGCAGGTTTCAACGTACCAACCCTGTGTCATCACCCCAAGCTGAAGCCCTACGGCTCCTGCCGGTTATGCCTGGTCGAAATTGAAGGCGCTCGCACTTTGCAGCCCTCTTGTACCGTTCCGGCAACTGAAGGAATGAAAATTCACACCGACACAGAAAAAACCAAGGCAGCCCGTCGTTTCGTGCTTTCAATGCTCTTCAGCGAGCGCAACCACTTCTGCATGTATTGTCAGTCCACTGATGGCGACTGTGACCTGCAGCTGGCTGCTTACGATCAAGACCTGAACCACTGGCCCATCACTCCGGCTTATCAGCCTTTCTATGTTGATACCAGCCATCCCGACTTTGTTCTGGACAATAACCGCTGTATCCTCTGCCGCCGTTGCGTCCGCACCTGTGCTGAGCTTGTGGGAAACCACACCCTCAGCTTGGAAGAACGCGGATCTGCCAGCATCCTGGTTGCAGATAACGGCGTTTTGCTGGGTGAGAGCACCTGTATCTCCTGCGGTAACTGTGTACAGGTATGCCCGACCGGCGCGCTCTTTGACCGCCGCTCGATGTACCAGGGTCGCAAAACCGACCTAACCCATACCCAATCGGTCTGCATGGACTGTAGTGCTGGCTGCCAGCGTGTGATCAAGACCCGTAACAACCGCCTGGTTGGTATCGATGGCGATGAAACCTCAACATTTGTCGACGGAATGCTCTGTGAGCTCGGTCGCTATGCCCCGGTAGCTGAAGACCGAACCCGTGTTATGTACCCGATGATTCGTCGAAATGGCGGGTTACAACCGATCACCTGGGAGGAAGCCCTTTCGGTTGTCTCCACCCAGCTGAAAGCCCATGGTAGTGAAGATATCAAAGCCTATATTTCTGGTCGCCAGTCGATCGAGAACCTGAGCGCTTTCCAGACCTTCTTCAACGAAAACTTCAAGGTTGCCCAGGCAGGCTTGTTTGGTAAAGATGAAAGCGCCGCCGTCAGCATCGCGCTGGCTCGTGAATTCGGTGCTTTTGAATCCACGCTGGATGCCCTTACTGACGCAGACGCCGCGATAATCCTCGGTGCAGACCTGGTCCACAAACACCAGGTACCTGGTTTCATGCTTAAGCGCAAATCCAGCGAGGAACTTAACCTGGTAATGGTCACGGAAGAAGAAAACAATCTTGCCCGGCACTTCACAAATCGCCTGGTCAAAGTCGGAAATAATTTCGAACAAATCATTGACCTGTTGGCTTGCTATCAAGCACACGGTGAGTGCGAACAAACCGACGAAATCATTGCCAATGAAGGCTTGCGAGCCCACCGGGCTTATCGCCTGCTGGCAAGCATCCAGTCCTGGCAGAACCCGGTTGTCATCATCGGCGATGAATTTGCCAAATTCGAAAACCTCGAATCTCTCAAGAAGTTGATCCGCTACGCACAGGAAGTCGGCGCGAAAGTCATCATCCTCAAAGGTGAGACCAACAGTTTCGCTGCCTCGCTGTTGGGGTTGGAATTGAATCCGAAATTTGAGAGCAGCCCGGTGGCGTTCTATGCACTTGGCGATCATCACTTCTGCTCAGACGCACTCGAGGCGTTGAAGAAAAGCGAGTTCAAGATTGTCCACACCAGTTACATGGATGCATATGCTGAGGAAGCCGATATCATTTTGCCCGCAAAAATCTGGGCAGAAGAAGAGGGTCACTATCTGAGCACCGATGGTCACCTCGGCATTAACCACCAGGCATTAACAGCAAGCGAGGTGCAGCGCTCAGTTTCCGATGTGTTGTCCAGCCTGTCTGAAAAATCAGGGCTGAGCCTCCAATCCGATTGGCAGGCAGGGTTAACTGAAAAAGTTTCATCGATCGTTATGGCTGAGCCTGCGGTTGATTTTTAGGAGAATGAAAGGAAAAAGATGGCAAAACCAAAAGTAGCTTCAGACTGGCTCGCGGGTTGTGCTGGCTGCCATATGTCGTTTCTGGATATGGACGAGCGAATTATTGAGCTGACTAAGTTAGTCGACCTTCGCGCGACACCAATCACAGATTTGAAAGAACCGGACATCGATGGTGTTGATGTCGGTATCCTCGAAGGTGGCATTTCCAATTCGCATAACGAAGAAGTCGCTATCCGAATGCGCGAACGTTGCAAGATCCTTGTCGCCTTGGGTGACTGCGCGGTTTTCGGTGGGGTTCCCGCCATGCGAAACTTCGCTGGTGCCGATGAAGCCCTCAAACGTGCCTATATCGAAACCGAGAGCACCGATGAAAGCGGGAAGATCCCTGATGACCCCGAGCTGGCAGTGCCGCAACACGTTCGCCCAATCGACGATGTCGTCAAGGTCGATGTCTACCTGCCCGGCTGCGCACCGCACGCTGATGCGATTTTCTACGTACTGGCTGAACTCGCCCAGGGTCGTATGCCCGAAGTCAACAAGCTGACCAACGACTGGCATTAGGAGAAGATATGGTTACAAAGAAAATTACAATTGAACCCGTAACTCGGATTGAGGGACATGCCAAGGTTACCGTCCACATGAAGGACGATGGCACTGTCGAACACGCATATTTCCACGTAAATGAGTTTCGTGGTTTTGAAAAATTCTGCGAAGGTCGCCTTGTGACCGAAATGCAGCAAATCACCCCCCGCATCTGCGGCATTTGCCCCGTCAGCCATCACCTGGCTGCCGCCAAAGCCGGCGATGTCGTTTTGGGCTGCCCGCCGCCTCGCCCGGCATCACTGCTGCGCGAGCTCATGCACATGGGTCAGATTATCCAGAGCCATGGCATGCACTTTTTCGAACTCGCAGGACCCGACCTGCTGCTCGGCTTCGATGCTGACCCCGCCATTCGAAACGTGGTCGGTTTGATCGGTGCTGACCCTGATCTGACTGTCAAAGCTGTGCGCCTGCGCAAGTTCGGTCAGGCGATCATCTCTGAGTTAGGGGAACGCAGCATCCACCCAACCTTCGCGATTCCCGGCGGCGTCAACCGTACGCTCTCAGCTGAAGGTCGCGACCGCATCCTTGCCCTGTTGGATGATCAAATTGAAACCACAAAAGTTGGTATCAAGATCGTCAAAGACTGGGCAGAAGCCAATCATGAGATGGTGGAAAAATTTGCCACCTTCCCGACAGGTTACCTTGGCTTGAGCACGCCTGACAATGGTTTGGAACTGTTTGACGGTGACATCCGCCTGATCGACCGCAATGGCAAGCACCTTGAGACCTTCGTCGATCAAGACTACCTTGACTATATTGCCGAGCATGTGGAATCCTGGTCATACCTGAAGTTCCCCTATTACAAGAAATTAGGCTTCCCTGAGGGTGTTTACCGCGTTGGTCCGCTTGGTCGTATCAACCTGGCAGAAAAGATTGACACCCCAATGGCGAACGAAGAATTGAAACTCTTCAAAGCGATTAATAACGGCGCGCCGGTAGAGAATACACTCTTCTACCATTATGCCCGCATGATCGAAACTCTCTTTGCAGCTGAACGTGTGCGTGTGTTATTGGATGACCCCGACATTCTGAGCAACGACATCCTCAACACCCGCCATCAGCCCGTTGGGCACGGTGTTGGAATCATCGAAGCTCCTCGCGGCACGCTGATCCACGACTATCACGCTGACGAACTCGGTCGCCTCACCAAAGTTAACCTGATCGTCTCGACCGGTCATAATAACTATGCCATGAGCAAAGCTGTTGACATGGTTGCGAAAGAATATGTGCGCGGTCCTGAAGTTAAAGAAGGCATGCTCAATCGCGTTGAACACGCCATCCGCGCTCACGATCCCTGCTTAAGCTGTTCGACCCACGCAGTTGGTCAAATGCCGCTCGAAATATCGATCTATGATGCTGAAGGTAATTTGACACAATCGCTCAAGCGGTAAAAAAAGCTGGATTAACACGAAAACCTCCCCGGATGATGTTTTAAGGGGAGGTTTATTTTTGAAAACAAGGAATTCGTCATGAAAAGACTGATCATCGCATACGGAAACCGCGATCGTGAAGACGACGGTGCTGGTTGGCACATACTTGAAAAAGTAGCAAGCAAATACGATCTTAACGTGCCTGAATTAGCAGGTGAGTGGGTGGACACCACCGATGGCAAGATGCGCCTTCTTTACCTTTTCCAGCTGCTTCCTGAAATGGCGGAAGATATCTGCGAATATGATCATGTCATTTTTATAGATGCTCATAATTCTGAGCAACTCCCCAACCTTGTTTTCGAAGAAGTAGGACCCACGACTGAGCATTCCGCCTTCACCCATCACATGAGCGCAGGCGAGCTGCTGGCGATCGCAAAGACAATCACCGGTGCTATGCCAAAGGCTGAATTGCTGACCGTGCGCGGCTTTTCTTTTCAATTCAAACAAGACTTGTCTGAACAAACTGCGCAATTGGTTGAAGAAGCATCCGGGTTACTTCTTGAGAGATTAGAGGAACCCACAAACCAGCAAACACCGTATGTTGACATGCCTCTCGCAACCTACCTGGCAGCCACCGACGCATTGGCAGAGCGCACCAAACCAGTGATTCGAGAGCACTCACTGGAATTGATCGTAAACGGTGAGAGCTGGCTTACTTTTATCTGCTCACCCATCGAGATCGAACAGTTAGCCGTTGGTTTTCTATGGAATCAGCATGCGATCTCTGGAAAAGAAGCGATCGAAAAAATCGAAATCGCGCCAGACCTGAGCACAATCTCGGTGAAATTGCCAGATAGTGCTGAAAAACCCGCAAATTTCCAACGCACTTCCACTGGCGTTGAACCGGTGTTCACTTCGGCTAAGATGGCATCCTTCCTGCCCGCGAAATTCCCAGCGAAGGATCTGATTGCACTTTACAATCAGTTTAAACAGAAGCAAACCCTGCATGATCACGCTGGCGGATTCCACACTGCCGGTATAAGCGATGGTCAACAGATCAATCTGATCATGGAAGATGTTGGCAGGCACAACTGTGTTGACAAACTGGCTGGCGGTTGGCTTCTTTGCGGACGCAAATTTAAACCCGAGATCCTGATGCTCACCGGACGTGTAAGCTCCGAAATGGTTATGAAAAGCCTGGCTTTAGGAGTACGTTTCATCGTTAGCCGCACAACGCCCACGAACCGGGCTGTTGAGATTGCCGAAAAAGCCGGCATATGTCTGGTCGGTTACATGCGCGCCAACCAGTTTGAGGTCTATACCCACAGCGAATACCTGGGATTAGCAACCGCATAGGAATGAGTCCTGCCTAACCTGTTCTCGATTCGATCTAAAATCTTTTCACCTGCCAATGTCAAAGCTAATCGGACTTCAAAATGGCAGGGGTGGGTTTAGAACGTGAGAAAAGGTGATTCTTTTAGTCAGCGAAACCCACCCCATTGAAGTCTCGGTCAATTTTCGGTTTTCATTGCCTGTCCGCTGCTCTTGAGCAGGGTAGGTCTGACTATGTATCCGGTTAATAAGCGCTCACGATTGGGACCTGCCCCTATGCTTGTTTAAATCTCGGTTTTGCACTTATCAGGGCATGAACGATGGTTTATTCTCAGATTGAGAATTGCTGTTGTTAACTCCATTCCTACACCCTCTCTTGACACGGAGGGTATAATAATCACATGCACGAATTAGCAGTTACAGAATCACTCCTGGAGATTGTGCTTGAATCTGCCCGGGAAAACCACGCACGCAGGGTGACCGATATTACACTTACCATCGGCGCGTTATCC
The DNA here is from genome assembly GCA_012514645.1 of Chloroflexota bacterium. GTDB lineage: Bacteria > Chloroflexota > Anaerolineae > Anaerolineales > Anaerolineaceae > Mesolinea. Next base: position 213 of record JAAYZW010000225.1, on the reverse strand, counting down.
TCGATTGTAGACGATTCGGTCCAGTTCTATTGGGACCATATCAGCAAAGACACCATCGCTGAAAAAGCAGTATTACACTTCAACCGCCTTCCCGCAACGCTTAAATGTCTTAATTGCGATACCAAGTTTATGCTGACAGACGAGTTGACCCCCTGCCCCAACTGCCACAGTATCAATTTGACCATTCTTTCCGGAGAAGAATTCCAGGTAGAT
>JAAYZW010000224.1 GCA_012514645.1 Chloroflexota bacterium | reverse complement strand
TGCAAAGCATTTAGCCTTTCGGTCAGCTCTTGCTTCCGCGAACGCAAGACCACCGCGTCTTTCTCCACCTCGATTTGAACTTCCCGCAGATGGCTTTCCGCTTTCTTCAGGATCATCTCCTCTTCGAGAGTTTTCGCCCTGGCATCTTTCAGCGATTCAAATTGTTGCAGAACGGTTTCCAACTCCTCCCTGATCCGGTCTTCATCAAGTTGGTTGTGCTGCGAGCTTTCTTCCGCCGCTCTAATCACCTCTTCAATATTTGCGAGATCATTCGCCAATTGCAGCCTGGCTCTCTCGGCAGCGTTTTTCCGTTCATCCAGAATTGCCAGGCTTTGATTATCGCTCTGAAGTTGATCACGCAGCCCACGAAGATCATTCATCAACTGGTTAACCATCTCCCTTTGGGTCTCGATCTCAGACCGCAAAGAGCCAACTTGGGTTTGCTCTTCGTCGTAGGTTTTTCGGGCAATACGCCGATCCATCTCAGCTGCCTGCAGCAACTGCTGGGTCTGGTTTACCTCCTTCAAAGCCTTATACCAGTGGTAGCCATACCAATCACGCAGGCTGCTCTTCAAAGATTCCTGCACAGCCTTATACTCGCCCACCCTGGCAGCCTGTTTTTCCAAGCTCCGTAAACGAGGTTTGATCTCAGCAATGATATCCAGCGCCCTCTCGAGGTTGCGCCTCGTTGCGTCAAGCCTGCGCAAGGCTTCTTCTTTGCGACTCTGGTAAAGCCCGATGCCAGCGGCTTCCTCAAAAAGCTTACTGCGTTCATCCGGACGAATCGACAGGGCTGTGTCAACCAGCCCCTGTCCGATGATGGTGTAGGTGCGGTCGCTCAATCCAGTTTTTCCGAGCAGTTCGTTGAAGTCCTTCAAACGTACGCGTTGATTGTTGATCAGATATTCGTTTTTCCCATCCCGATATGCCCTGCGGGTTAGCACCACTTCTGAATAATCAATCGGCAGCCATTTTTCATCATTATTGAATTTGATTGATACAGCTGCCATACCCGCCCTCGCGCGGCTGTCTGAACCAGAGTAAATCATGTCTTCAGTTCTCTTTGCCCGCAGCAGAGAGTAGGACTGCTCTCCCAATACCCAGCGGATCGCGTCGGCAACATTCGATTTGCCAGACCCATTCGGTCCAACGATCGCAGTGATCCTGGCAGGGAAAACCAGGTTGGTTTCTTTTGCGAAGGTCTTATAGCCCTGTAAATCTAAACCGGAAAAATTTGATTTGGTCATAGAGAAATAATTCCTAATTTTTCGAGACTTTTTTGCGCCGCGTTTTTCTCGGCTTGTTGTTTCGAAGAGCCTCTGCCCTGACCGACCTTCTTGTTGTTGATCATAGCTACGACTACGAAACGTTTATCATGGTCAGGTCCATACTCATCCACAACCTGGTAAAGTGGTGGTGGGTAACCTTGCGCCTGCGCCCATTCCTGCAGCCGGCTCTTTACATCTTCCTCAGCATGCGAACGGAAAATTTCTTCTGATTCGGATTCGAGTAAAGGGGTGATGAAATCACTTACAGTTGCCAAGCCGCAATCCAGGTATATGGCTGCTATCAGTGCTTCGAAAGCATCGCATAATATCGCATCACGGTCACGCCCACCGGCATTTGCCTCGCCCCGCCCAACCAACAATGCAGGACCCAGCTCAATTCGCCTGGCGAAAACGGAGAGCTGTTGGGTATGCACCAGAGCAGCCCGCACTTTGGTAAGAAAACCCTCATCCTTCTCAGGGTAAAGGTGATAGAGCCATTCAGCGACAACAAAGTTGAGGATGGAGTCACCCAAAAACTCCAATCTTTCATTGTCTTCCAATACTTCCCGGTTTTCGTTGAGGTATGAACTGTGGGTCAACGCCCGTGTAATCATGAAAATATTGTGAAATTCAGCCGGCAAATGCTGCCGCAAATTGGCTAAGGCGTTAGGTTCAATCATAAAAACTCCCAGTTGAACCACCGATTCGTTTGCCATCCTCATGGCGATCGATATCAAACGAACCGACAGTTACTAATTTATTGGTGGGTTAAATTTTAACCCATTCCCGCTAATAATTAACACATTTATACCCTCTGTAGGCACAACCTTCTTATTAAGTGCTGCATACACCATCGCTGATGTCGGCTCCACATACACTCCCATTCTGGCAAGCTCCAGCCTGGTTGGATCAATCTGCTCTTCCTGGATGGCAACCAGCTGATCATAGTTTCGCGACAATTCATTCATGATTTCCATTCCTCGTGCTGGCTGGGCAACCATGGTGCCCTCTGCCAGGCTCGGCAGGCTGCATCCCGTCGATGCTTGCCCTTTCCAGGCGTTGACAAGCGGGGCACAACGTTCTGGCTGCACACCGACCATTCGCGGTCGTACACCATGCCCGAGATAGTTTGCGACCGCTGTAAACCCCAGCAGCACGCCAAGAAAGAGCGAACCGTGACCAATCGGGCAATAAACCGTATCGGGCAGTTTCCCAAGCTGCTCAAAAATCTCGAATGCAATCGTGGCGTATGCAGCCAGCCCAAATGGCAGCAATGCGTGGCTGGCATAAACAGCCTCTCGTTTCTTCAGTTCATCCAGCGCTGCCTTATGCGCTTCCTCACGGAGCCCGGGAATACGCGTAACCTTCGCTCCGCTTGCGGTAATCTGGTTCACTTTCGGACCGACCGTTCCGTTGGGGATAAATATCTGGCTGTTAATTCCAAAAGCGGCAGCATAGGTCGCCAACGAAGCACCGGCATTTCCTGACGAGTCTTCAACCACGCTTTTAATCCCCCGTGCCCGCAGATAGCTGGTCACAATTGCTGAATTGCGGTCTTTAAACGACCCACTCGGGTTTAGACCCTCAAGTTTGGCATAAAACCGAATTTCGCCCACATTACGCTCCACCAGCGCGGTCTGCCCCTCTCCGAGGTAGCAATCGGGGTTATCATCAATCCCCATCAATTCACGATACTTCCACATACCAGGCAGGTTCACCCTGGAATCCGGATCGTACATTAATCCAGTCAGTGTGAAAATCCCTCCACAGGCAGGGCACAAATGCGGCAATCCCGCTTTTGGATATTCAAGACCACAATCAACGCACACAAATTTTGCCATAGAAGCCTCAACACAAATTAAGTATACTTGCAATTAGTTTCAATTAACCCTGTTATCATTACACGGCTATAATTGACGCATGGCAAAACTCTGGCTGCACCAATCAGATTCATATGAAATCACCACCGAGTTATATTCCGGTCCACTGGACCTCCTGCTGGACCTTATCCAAAACGCTGAGCTGGATATCAGCAAGCTCGCTTTGGCACAGGTCACCGATCAATTTTTGGCTTTCATCGCCGAAAACCAGGATGCCGACCCGGATTATCTTTCAGAATTTTTAATCATCGCCGCTAAACTGGTTCAGATCAAATCAGAAGCGCTGCTGCCCCGTCCACCGGCACGAACCGAAGAAGATGAAGATCTCGGTGAAACCCTGGCAAGGCAATTGAT
>JAAYZW010000223.1 GCA_012514645.1 Chloroflexota bacterium | reverse complement strand
GATAACCATGTTTTTGAAGCAGGTCGAATCGATCCTGGTCTGTTTCTGGCGTATTGGCATGATGGAGTCCGTTAGCACCTGGGTTGAAGGCGTGATGGTTTGCGATCGCCTGGCTTTCCAACCAGCCGAGCAGCACCTCTTCGAGACCCTGGTGCTTGAAATCGTGATGCACATTCAAAACACTGCTGTAAATCCAGCTGTTAACCGATTCTTCCCATTGGCAGGCTGTGCGGCAATAAGCAGCCGGTTGTTGGTCGTGAAACGCAAAGATCAGATCACGAACGGGCACGCTCTCAGACATATTCTCATAATCTGCAGAGATGTCTTCCAGCGAGGTTGGATAAGTGTTTGGGTCATCCATGTTCGACATGATGATCGCAACCATTGCCGGGTAATCAGCGGGACCTTCAAATCGCCTGAAAGAAAAGCCTTTTCGTTGAGGAAGAGAAGCGTAGCCGTTGCGGTCGGTGGTGTTTCCCATACCGGACGGGTTATCAAGAGAATAAATGTCTGATGGTTTCATATCAATGTTCTTTCTTAGTAATAGTTTGTTTTGTGTCAGTAAACAAAAAACCACGGGTTTGGATTGCCCGTGGTTCTGTTGATGTAGTAATTTCGTGGTATCAGCGAACAGACGCAATCCGACCTATGTCAAATAAAACGCTGGCATCGGCAGCTTGTTTGACAATGGTTATTAGTTCGAAATTGCTGTTCATGATCGTAATTTTATAACAATCAGTAGCTTTGTCAAGGGTTCCGCATTAGGTCACCTGCTTCAAAATTGACTAAAGCAACCAAAAGGAGAGAGTTCCTGCCATGATCAGGACCATTTGTCAGAATGACAGTACGCTGGTCATCCTGAGCCTCTTTTGCGAAGGATCTTTTTAATCCGAAAGGTAAGATTCTTCGCGACTGAAGCTCAGCGCGACAGACTCTCAATTAATGCTTTTACCAGGTCTGGTCAAAAGTGAAAGGTTAAGCGTTAGCCGCATCAGGTCAACTAAAACGTGACTAAAATGCTATCGTTAGGTCAAATGAAAATGTACCGGGGTTTTAGAGATTGTCTTCCAGGTGTTGGTTGCAGTTATCCAGAAAATCTTGCATACGGTCAAAGGTCTCCTGGCTGATATAATGTTCAATCCGGCAGGCATCCTCGTAGGCAGTTTCTTCGCTGACACCTATTGTGGTGAAAAATTCGATTAAGCCCTTGTGGAAACGGTTAGTAATCTCTGCCGCCTTGCGACCTTTTGGCGTGAGCCGAATTTGCTTCTTCTCATTCAGTTCAAGAAACCCAAGAGACGAAAGGTTCTTAATCTGTTGGCTGACGGTTGGGCGTGAGAACTGCATCTCCCTGGCAATATCGACTGCACGAACCATACTATTCTTCTTTTCAAGATTGAGTATGGTTTTTAAATACATCTCAGCGGATTCAGGCAAATTCATTTTTAACGCTCTTTTTCTTACAAAACGGATTATGTTCATTTTATCACAAATTGGTCCTTGACAGACAACTTAAGTGCGACTAACATACTGATTGTTAGGTAATCCTAACAAAATCGGAGGTGAGTTGAATGAAAACGTTGCGCGATGTGAAGATCGGAGAAATAGTCCGGGTGGTTAAGATTCATGGGCAAGGGGGCGTGCGCCGAAGAATTATGGACATGGGAATCACTAAAAATGTAGATGTTTACGTCCGCAAAGTGGCACCATTAGGTGACCCGATAGAGATAAACATACGAGGCTATGAACTGAGCCTGCGTAAAGAAGATGCAAATATTATTGAAGTCATTTGATCAACCAGGAGCAGATAACATATTATGGCTATAACAATTGCTGTTGCAGGAAACCCAAATTCCGGAAAAACCACATTATTTAACGCCTTAACCGGTATGAACCAATATGTTGGTAATTGGCCCGGGGTAACCGTTGAGAAAAAAGAAGGACAGCTGAAAGGTTATTCCGATGTGCGCTTGGTTGACCTCCCCGGTATATATTCGCTCTCAGCCAATTCGCTGGAAGAAGAAATAGCCCGGGATTATCTACTAACCTCCAACCCCGACGTGATTATCAACATTGTCGACGGAACCAACCTTGAGCGCAATCTTTATCTCACAAACCAATTGGCAGAGCTTGATATCCCGATCGTGTTGGCTATCAATATGATGGATGAAGTTCAAAAGAGTGGACGAAAGATCGATAGTAAAGCTTTAGGAGCGCAATTCGGCATTCCGGTTGTTGAGATATCTGCTCTACGGGAGACCCAGATTGACAAACTTGCCAAAGTGGCGATGGACTCTGCCCAACAAAAACAGACTGCTCAAATTCTGACTAGCTTCAGCTGCGGAACAGAGAAAGCACTTTCAGAAATCGAGAAAATCGCACTGGACGATCGGGTCAAAAACAAAAAGCGATGGTACGCAATCAACCTTTTTGTGCGAAATGACCTTGTGAAAAATGACCTCAGTCTCACTGAAGATCAAAGTGCTCAAATAGAGGATGTCATCCAGAAATGCGAACTGGAATACGATGATGAATCGTACAGTATTATCGCCTCAGAACGTTACGACTTCATTGAATTGGTCCTGAATAATGTTTATGAAGCTAAAAAGGTCGGTGAACTTTCGACCTCAGATAAAATTGACCGGATCGTGACCAATCGTTGGTTGGCACTGCCGATTTTTGCTCTGGTGATGTTCCTGGTCTATTATATTTCGATAAATACGATCGGCACGATGATGACCGACTGGACCAATGATGTCCTCTTTGGAGAGATTATCCTTCCGAGTGCCGGCGCTTTATTGGAACAATGGAATGTGGCAGCCTGGCTTCAGGGGCTTTTGGTCGATGGTATCCTTGCTGGTGTTGGCGCTGTGTTAGGGTTCTTGCCCCAGATGATTGTCTTGTTTTTGCTTTTAGCGATCATGGAATTTAGCGGATATATGGCAAGGGTGGCATTTATCATGGATCGATTGTTCCGCAGATTCGGGCTTTCGGGCAACAGTTTTATCCCGATGCTGATAGGCAGTGGCTGCAGCGTTCCGGCTATTATGGCTTCGCGAACTATTGAAAGCGAAAAAGACCGACGCATGACGGTTATCACCACATCTTTTATCCCTTGTGGTGCTAAGCTGCCGGTAATTGCAATGATTGCTGGAGCCTTTTTTGGTGAAAGAGCTTGGGTTGCTTTCGCGTCTTATTTCCTGGGGATTGCCGCAGTGGTTGTCTCTGGAATCATCCTGAAGAAAATGCCCATGTTCCAGGGTGAACCGGCACCGTTTGTGATGGAATTGCCCGCGTATCGCTTGCCCGCATTAAAAAGTGTGTTCACAACCACATGGGACAGAGCATCGTCATTCATCAAGAAGGCAGGCTCAATTATTCTGCTTGCAACAATCGCCATCTGGTTCCTGACCTATTTTGGTTGGATGGATGGTCGCTTCCAAATGTTGGCATCCGATCAAATTGACCAAAGTATTCTGGCGGTTCTCGGAAACGCTGTTGCCTGGATATTTGCACCATTGGGCTGGGGAGAGTGGCGTCCTGTGGTTGCCGCGATCACTGGTCTGATCGCAAAAGAAACCGTCGTGAGCAGCTTTGGTATCTTCTATGGTTTTGCAGAAGTCGCAGAAAGCGGGCATGAAATCTGGACTAATTTGCGGGCTGCCTTTACACCGTTGTCTTCAGTTTCCTTCCTGATTTTTGTGCTGCTTTCAGCCCCATGCTTTGCAGCTATCGGAGCGATTAAGCGAGAAATGAACAGTGCGAAATGGACCTGGTTTGCTGTTGCATATATGAACCTGCTTGGATATGTTAGCGCGTTGATTGTTTATCAACTTGGCATGGTTTTTCAGGGTAATCCGTTTACTGTGGGAACAGCTGCCGCAATTGCCGTGGTTGTTATCTTCTTGTGGCTGATTTTCAGACCTGCTCCTAAACCAGCGGCTGACAGCAAGTTGGAACAAGCAAAGGCAAGGGTTTAAGGGTGAATATATGTTAGCAACAATCATTATCAGCGTTATTCTTGCTGGAATTGTTGGTGTGATAATCTACCGACTGATCAAAAACGCGAAATCTGGCAGCGGAAAGTGTGCAGGCTGCGCCTATGCGAAAACCTGCACTGCCGCCCAGTACCTGGTAAAAAAGACAGACTGTAATGATTCTGTCCAACTGAAGACCACAATTGGCCGAACCTAAGTCGAAGTGATTGAAGGTATTAGATCTTTAACTATCTGACCTTCGCCAGGCAAAAATCAGGAATTAGCGATGTGAATGATATACTGAAGCTTGTGTACATCTACGCTCACTTTTCCTGGTTTGGAGCAAACCTGAACTCACAGAATCATGAGGGCAATGGTTAACAAATCATATGACTGACACGATTCTGGCAGAGTTTCATTGTCACTCCAATTATTCTCCTGACAGCCGGGTCAGGATAGAAGCTATCATCCGTACCTGCCGTGAAAAAGGGATTGGCAAGATTGCCATCACCGACCACGGCAGGATGGTTGGCGCACAAAAAGCACACCAGATGGCTCCTGACCTTGTGGTGGTTAGCGAAGAAATCCAGACGACTGAGGGTGAGATTTTGGGCTATTTCATGACCGAAGAAATCCCTGATTATTTGTCGCCAATTGAAACCGTTCGCAGGTTGCAAGACCAGGGCGCGTTTATCAGCGTTGCCCACCCCTTTGACCCCTGGCGGGGTTCAAGCTGGAAACCTGGCACGCTGGAAAGTTTGGTGCCTTACCTGGATGGGGTTGAGGCATTCAATGCACGTTGTTTTGACCCGAAATTCAATGAGCAGGCTGGTGAATATGCCAATGAGCATGGTCTTGCCTGGATGGTTGGTTCGGATGCGCACAGCCTTTCGGAAATCGGGCAAGCAGTCTTGAAGCTCCCTGATTTCAACTCGGCGGAGGAGCTGCGCCAGTCGCTTAAAACCGCTGCTTTTTCGGGGGAATTATCAGGAAAAATCGTGAGGCTTCATTCCACGATCGCGAAGGTGGTCAACAAGTTCCGCCGCAAGTCATGATCCAGACCGCACCTCTTGAGAGCGTTTGTGCAGCGGGGGTGAGACGCATGGATAACAAATCAACTCATGTGCCAGAATTTGTAAAAAATTGAATTTTTTAAGCAGCGAAACCCACTCCGTCGGAATCACGATTATCTTCCGGTTTTCAATGGTTGTCTTTAAATTTATATGGGGAGTATGAAAACGGGACGGCTTGGCAACCGTCCCGTACTTGTGAGCTGAAAGAATGCTCCCGCTATACGGTGTCGTTTCTAAACGCTCTCCCCTGGAGAGCAATACTATTATGTCGCTAAGTCAGCAGCGAGCTGAGCAGCCACACCGCCAAAGCCAAAAACACCAGCGCCATGCCAATCTTAACTGCGGCGGCATTTTTCTTCAGAAAGGCGGTGAACTGCCTGGAGGTGGTGCCATAAAACGCCAGTACAAACACAACAATCAGCGGAACAATGAACATCAGGTTATAAAGCACCAGGTAGAAAACTGCTTGACTGCGCATCCCGGGCAGAGTGCTCACTGAAATGATTACTGGCAGATAAATTTGACCAGTACAGGCGAGCTCCAAAATCGAAACCACCAGCCCAACAACGAAAGCGCTGAGGTAATAGCTGCTCGACTTGCGCCCTTCACGCACCGTGGCGTTGATGCGTTTGCGCAGTGGTTCAGGCAGGTTCATAGCCATATCGTCCAGGTTGCCCTCGCGCGCCTTGAAATAATCGCGGATGCTCATATATGCAAGCACCAGGCAGAAGACTGCCGTCAGCGCATAGACGATCGTGCTCAGGATTTGCATGTATTCCTGGATCAGGTCCAGCACTTTGTAAAAACCAAGCCCAACTGCCAGGTAAGCCAGGAATACACCAAGTGTGAAGCTGACACCCGTGAGCAGAATTTGCTTGCCCTTGTGTCCGCTCAGGGTCAGGTAGGACACAAAAAAGATGATCGTCGCAAAGGCGCAGGGGTTCAACCCGTCTACCAGCCCTGCCAAAACAACCGCCAACCAGCCAAGCTGCTCGAAGCGATCCATCAGGGTATTGCTGCCTTCGTCCGGGTTGTATTCATTCCAGAAGCGGGGTGAGCCGCTTTCAATAACCGCTTCAATCACCGGCTCGATATTCTGAACCCGGATCTCCTCTTCTCCAATCCAGGCATGGTCACCGATAAAAATTGCCGGAGTGTGCATATCGTCCACTCGGTTCACCCGTTCAGACATCCAATTCGCCAGACCAGCTTCGTCATAGACGTTGAATTCTTCGAGCAGAATCTGAGGATACTTATCCTTCAGGTACGCCAGGTCAGTTTCTGCGCGGGCGCATTCCTTACAACCGGTCTGGTAGAAGTAAGCGATGTAAATGATTGCATCGGTGACGCAGTTTTCGGGGTTGTCGATACTGCAAGCTTCCGGCGGCAACTCGGTCGGCTGAGGAGTGGATGCAATCAGCATGTCATAGTCAACATTTTCGAGCTCGGGCAGCTGAATAGGCTCACCTTCAACACCGGCAATCACGAGGTTGCGCAGGTGGGTGGTGTTTTCTTCTTCACCGATCAGCACACGTTCGCCTACCACCACAACCGGCAAGTCACGGCTGCCTGAGGTTTCCAACTGGGTTTCAGCCTGCATCAGTGCTTCGTAATTGACACGGTCGCCTAATTCGAGCAGCCTGAAATCTACCAAGTCAGGGTATTCATTTTGGAGTGGCACAATAATTTCTTCGATAACCTTCAGGCAGTGGCTGCAGGTGTTCGAATAGAAATAAAGCACCTGCACGCGGGCGTTGCTCGGGCCAGGCACAGCAGTTTCAACGCCAGGACCGACACTCTGGGGTTGGAAGGTCGCGGCACTGACTGGTTGGATGATGAATGCGAGAAGTAATACTGACAAGAAAACCAGGTTTCTGATTTTCAAGTTGATGCTTTTCGTTGTTTTAGACATATTTTAAGAAGGTTCCTCAATTATCCATTTTTAGCAGCCTGAAAGATGCCTCGAGAATTTTATCACGACACGAAGAACACATTTACAGGCTATGCAATTTCAATTTCTATAAGTGGGAAGCGGCTTTCAGCGAACAGTTTCTTGAGATAATCCTTTTGCTCGTTTTCCAAACCATTGAGCACCATGCGCACATGGAAATCTCCATTCTTGGATGTGGTGTTGACGGTGTGAAGGATGTTGCCGCCGGCTTCGGTAATTAGCCCGGCGAAATAGGCTAACCCCCCCGGTCGGTTGGAAGTGTTATTTCCACGAATCTGGATTGAGGTCCAGCGCAGCGATGAGGACTTGATGCCAGTAAGATCCATGGCGTTTTCGATTTCATCGAGGAAAATCGAGCCGCCACCAACGGCAGAATACAAATCATCCAGGTTGGCACAGGCAAGCAGCCCGAGCATAGCTTCGAGGCGGTTTGATTCCAGCGAGGCAACATCACTCAGGTCGAGGACACCCTGCTCCACCAGGATTGGGTGGATTTTTTTGCGACCTTTCTGGCTGGCTTCTTTCAGGTTGACCCTTGCCAAAACGTTTCGCAGCAAGCGACCAGTGGTGGGGTTGCAATGGTTTAACCAATCGGGCACAGGAACTTTATGTGGTCCGCTGCTGACTACTTCGAGCACATCGCCAGGATTGAGATTGTCGTAGATATGGCGTTCTTCTCCGTTGACGATCACTTTATGGATCTTATCAAGGTAAAACTCCTGGATTGCAGCGACACCGTCAAGGACGGTGCTGCCTTCTTCCAGGAAGCGTGTGCCCCCGAAACTGGTAAAAATCTGCACGGGTCGGTAACGGCTGATGTCTTTATTATTGTTGATGGCATAAATAACGCCCCAGGTATTTTCCCCTTCCATTTCTTCGGTGGCAATGGCAACTTCAATTGCGCCAGTACCGGGCAAGTAGGCGGTTACCTGCAGGGCTTGGTAGCCGTTTTGGGGGGAGGCGATGTAGTCGTCGAAGCGGTCCTGGTCGAGGTTGCGTTGAAAATATTTGTTTACGCGGGCAAGGAGCCGGTAGCAGTCAATCTCATCCTGGCTGTCAACCAGCATGCGAAAACTGACAATATCATTGACTGCAGAGAAATCATCAAGCGAGGTGCGGTGGCTGCGCGCCATGCGCTGCAGTTTATCCCAGGCTTGCCAATAACCGTTGACGGTGAATCTTATCTGCCCAGAGATGCCTTCAGCGTTCATGATGTTGGCGAGTTCGCCCAAGTAGTAGCGAATGAAGTTGATATTCAGACGCGGGTCGGCATCGATTTTAGCCTTGACCATCGGAAAGGAAACTGGCTCAGCATATGGAAAAGCCATATCCTCGATCCAACGCCGCCAGCGGTAGCAATTGAGAATCCCAGCAAGTTTACCGTAGGCTCGGATAGCCTCTTCGGCTTTTGCCCATTGTTTGGCGGGCGACTGGTATTGCAGCGTCATCAGGTTGTGGCTTTTGTCTGCCAGTTTAATCACGAAAACCGCAGGGTCACGGAACATTGCGATCTTGCGAAGGGTTTCAATTTCACGGCTGGAGCCGTCACGCGGGTTGCTGATCTTGGTAAGACCATCGATAATGTAGGCAACTTCTCTGCCCAATTCGCCTGGGAAGAGCTCGCGAATTTCATCGAGGGTCTCGCCCTGGTCTTCGACAGAGTCATGAAGCAATGCCGCGATCGTCCAGGCTTCGGTTTTGACCAGGTTGTCAATGAAGCCAGCGATCCAGACGCAGTGTGTCTCGAAATAGGGCTCGCCCGAAAGGCGCTTCTGACCGGCATGGACTTGTTTACCCCATTCGTAGGCGCGTTTAATCGCTTCGGTGCGTAATTGAAACGGACCGACCTGAAATTCGTCCGTGATGAGAGGACGAATTTCTGAAATGTTCATAACCTGAACCATTACAGTCTCCTCTCGAAGGCAAAAATTAAGCCTATCAGATAATTATATCTTAAGCCAACGCCAATTGTAAAAAAGTGGTGAAATCTATCAGCATTTTTCACATTGAAAATTGACTATGGGTTTATCCAAATTAATTTACAAAATCTTTACAGATATATGACCGTAGGAGGAGGTCCCAATCGTGAGCACTTAAACTCCGCTTAGATAGTTTTCAGACACGCAAGTAGGGGACGTATGCCACGCCGTCCCGTTTACATACCCCCAGCAACAAAAATTTAGCGTATCATTACTAAACAGGAGCAAGATGGAGCAATTTGACAAACTGATCCCGTTGGAAGCAGTGGAGACCGAAATCATGGTAGTGAATTCACGCTTTATTGCCAGCCTGGCACCAGTGGGCAGTGTGGAACAAGCGCGGGAATTTGTGTCTGAAGTAAAGAAGCGTTTCCCAGACGCGAGTCACCACGTGCCTGCTTTCGTGATCGGTCACGGCAGAAGTGTTATCACACATTGTACTGACGATGGCGAACCCTCTGGCACTGCCGGCAGACCTGCTCTGGCGGTTTTGCAGGGCAGCGGGCTGGGGAACGTGGTAGTGGTCATAACGCGCTACTTTGGCGGCACCAAACTGGGTACTGGTGGTTTGGTTAAGGCTTACGGCGATGCCGTGCGCGAAGTGTTGAAGGGCGTGAAGATCGCCGCGTTGCTGCCGACGACGACGATAATGTTCGTCACGCCATACAGGTTGTATGACCAGGTAGCGCGCTTGATGGAGTCTCATCAGGGGCAGGTTTTGGAAACGGAATTTATGGAAGAAGTGACCGTGACCGTGAAGTTTATGGATGATCTGGTTGAGGCTTTCACAAGCGATTTGAGCAATCTGAGCGCGGGGCAAGTCGAGACAATCGTAGTTGAGCAAAACCACGAAAGCGTTTTCCCTATTGCGGATTCAGATTCGCAATAATTCTCTCAATCAGGGCGAAACGAAGAATCCTGACACAACGCCGATTAACTCCATTCTTCTCCAGGGTGAAAGATGTATTAATACAACTGCTGCTGGGCGGTGTAAAGTTTCAAATACAGCCCCTTTTTCTCCAGCAACTCGGCGTGATTGCCTTTTTCAACGATACGGTTGCCTTCCAACGAGGCAATCATATCGGCGTTGCGCACCGTCGAAAGCCTGTGAGCGATGATTATCGTCGTGCGACCTTCAATCAACCGATCAAGCGCTTGTTGGATCAGCAGCTCGGTTTCTGTATCAACTGAAGAGGTGGCTTCGTCAAGAATCAGGATCGGACTGTTCTTCAGCACCGCCCGGGCGATTGACAGCCGCTGCTTTTGCCCACCGGAAAGCTTGACCCCTCTTTCACCAATCAGGGTGTCATAGCCGTTGGGCATGCGGTCGATAAATTCAGCTGCGTTGGCAATTTCTGCCGCCCTGATCAACTCTTCTTCGCTTGCATCCAGTTTCCCGAAAAGGATGTTTTCGCGGATTGTGCCGTGGAAGAGGTAAACGTCCTGCAATACCATGCTGACTGATTGGTGCAGCTGGTCAAGGTCAATCTCCCGAACGTCGACACCATCGACACTGACGCTGCCGCTGATCGCATCGTAAAAACGGGGGATCAGGCTTATCAAGGTCGTTTTACCGACACCTGTCGGACCAATCAGGGCGATTGTGGTGCCAGCGGGGATATCAAGGTTGATGTCTGTCAAGACCTCTTCGTCCGGAAGGTAGTGAAAATTGACATCTTCGAAGCGGATGTGCCCCTGGATGGGTTCAGTGAAGACATGCGGATTTTTGGGGGAATCAATTTCGGGGTCGACAGTCAGAATTTCGGCGATGCGTTCAAATCCAGCCAAAGATTCCTGAACGGCTTCCATCGAATTGCCCAACCCGCGAACTGGTGTGTAAAAACTGTCGAGGTAGAGGAAAAAAGCGACCAGGTCAGCAATCGAAAGCGTTCCGGCGATTGCCATGCGAGCGCCAAAATAGATCACCAGCAGCTGCCCGATACCGGCTGCGAAATCAAAAATCGGATTAAAGATCGCCATCAGCTTCAACGCGTACAAATTTTTGTGTAACACTAGCTTAATTTTGCCATCCACCTTGTCGAGTGCGTCCTCTTCACGCGCGAAGGATTTTACTTCCCGGATGCCGGAAAGATTGTCGTTGAGAATCGCATTCAACTCACCGACAGAATGCTGCCGGTTTCGAAAAGCAGGGCGCACAATTTTGCTATAACCAATCACGGCTACAACGATTAACGGAATGGGAATGAGCGTAAGCAGCGTTAGCCTTACATTCATCGTAAGGAGGATGGCTGTAACCCCAATCAGGGTGATTGAGTTGACGATGATATCAGGCAGGGCATGCGCAACCATACGCTCAAACAGGTCGGTATCGTTAATGATTCGGGACATCAGCTGCCCGGTTTGCTTATCCTCATAAAAGCGCAGCGAGAGCTTTTGGATGTGTTCATAGACCATCCTGCGGGCGTCCGATACCACCCCCCAGCCTGCTTTGTGGGCAGCGTAAGAGCGGATAAACTGCATCACCGCCCGGGCAATGAAGACGAGCAGCGCGATGACAGAGATGCGTGTAATAAAATCGATCGTTTCCTGACCGAGCGGTTGGGTGGTCAGCCGGTCGATCAGAAGGCGGATAATCCAGGGGATCAATAGCTGCGCGCCGACCAGCCCGAGCATCGTCAGGGTGGTGGCAAGGATTAACTTCCAATATTTTTTGGCAAGTTTGCCGAGAAGGCTAAATGGTTTCAAGTCTATTCCCGTTTTCGAGTGAGATGATTACCGCGGCGTTTTTGCCCCAGCGCGGGATCGGTATGCCCCAGGCTTTACGAAAAGTGGCATCTTCCATCCAGAACAAGCCGGTTCCGGCGTTTATCCATGAATTGATAAAACCCCAGGGCGTGTGCATATCACCGTTGGTGTGCCCAGGGTCGTAGGCAGCGAAAAGCATGGTGTGCCCGTTTGCGCCTTTGGGCGGGTTGTAATTTTTGGGATGGTCGCCGTAATAAATCGCGGGCGAATGCCCAAACCACCAGTAAATGGTCACCAGGCTAACCAGGTTTTCTGATTCAGCCGTTGCTCGCAGAATTTCCGGGCTCAGGTGTAAACACTTTGCGCTGATCGGCAGGTTGTGTTTTTGCGCCAGGTAACGGACAAGCCTGATCTGCAGCGGGGGTGTGATGCCCGAGTTTGGTGCCAGGCGAAAGAAACGCCCACGCCACCACAGACGATTGGTCTCATCGATAATATCTTTGGTGTCGAGTTTTAGGTCGGTCAGCAGTTCGATGGCGGCAACGATGGAATGTATGGCGCAATCATTGCCTACCTGGAGGGTTTGTAATTTTGCCAGTTTGGTCTCTGGCAGGGCATGCAGGCTGGTTTTTTTCATCTAAGCAATTTTACTATCGAAATTTGAGAGATTGGCGAAAATAGACAAAACCGCTGGCATTCTGAACTTCAGTTGCGAAGAATCTTGCCCTGCATGCTGTCATTGCGAATGCAGCGAAACAATCTGAAGTCTTGCCGGTGAGTGGGTAGGATCCTTACTCTGAATACTGCCTATCACTTCGTTCAGGATGACAAAATTAAACCTCAGATTGACAAATTTTGTTGACTTATCTGAGATCGAATGCTAAGATAAAGGCACAATTGAATACCTGAGGTAACCCGATACCCGGATGTTAGGGACTAATGGCGGAAGCTGGTGTGAGACCAGCACTGTACCGCAACTGTAAGTCGTAAGACGAGTCAGGAAGCCAACCTCAGGAGAACCCAAATACCTTCTCGGATTAAGAGGGTGGGTGAGATACACTCATATTCTCAACCCTTTCTAATCCAGAAGGGGTTGATTTTTTTAGAAACGAGGAGAATATGAAAAAAATCTTGACCCTTCTGGCAGTGATGATTCTTTTAGTTCTATCTGCCTGCCAGGCACCAGCAGTGGATGTCGATGTCGAAGCACCACCCGTTGTCGAAACTGAACCCCCTGCTGCAGATACTGAAGTGCCCGCTGACGCTTACCCAGTGGATGCACACACCGAAACTCCTGCTGAAGTTGAGCAGGTTACCATCGATTATGCCACTTACTTCACCCTGGAATACAAAGACGGTTATAAATTATTGACGGTAACAATGCCCTGGCAAGGAGCAACCGAGCCGCTGCAGTATGCCCTAATCCCTGCAGGCACAAGTATTGACGAAGATCTGAACGATGCTATGGTGATCAACACACCGATTGATAGTTTCGTTTCGTTATCCTCTACCTACCTGCCTTTTCTTGAACAGATTGATGGACTGGAAAGCCTGGTTGCTGTAGATACCGCTGACTATATTTTCAACCCCGATGTGCGGCAGGCAGTTCAGGATGGCACGATCGCCCAGGTTGGCAGCGGACCAACCATCGATATAGAGCAGGTAATTGAGCTGGATCCAGATGTGGTGATGACCTCTGCCTCTGGTATGACCGAATGGGATACCCACCCTGTGCTCGAACAAGCCGGACTTCCCGTGGTGATCAGCTCTGATTATCTCGAGCAAGACCCACTTGGCAGGGCTGAATGGGGAAAATTTATTGCCGCCTTCTACGACAAAGAAGCAGAAGTTGACCAGATTTTCGACGAGATGGTAGCACGCTATCAATCCGCCAAAGCACTGACAGCCGATCTGACCGATAAAGTGACCGTCTTTGTCAATACCGCCTACGAAGGTGCCTGGTATATGCCCGGCAGTGAGAGTTATGCGGCAATCCTGCTGATGGATGCAGGTGCGGATTATCTGTGGAGCGACCTGGAAGGCACCGGTGCCATGCCGATCGACTTTGAAGTGGTTGTTGATCGCGCCAAAGATGCCGACTATTGGCTCAACGTTGGCTTTGCCAGCAGCCTGGCTGACCTGGCTGCCATGGACCCGCGCTACGAAGAATTCTCTGCCTACCAGCAGGGCAAGGTTTATAACAACAATGCCCGCGTCTCAGAGATGGGCGGCACAGATTATTACGAGAGCGGAGTCGCCAACCCCGACGTGGTCCTGGTCGATCTGATTTCGATTTTCTACCCGGATTTGGCTGCCGAACACGTTTTGTTCAACTATCTGTTCTACTATCGCCAATTGCAATAGCCTAAAGCATAATTTGTGATGAACATAGAGAGCAACTACAAAATAAACAGGAAGAGGACCGGATTATTTATCCTGTTGATCGTTTTACTGTTGATTGTGGTTGCTCTCAACCTGACGCTCGGCTCGGTGCGCATTCCGCTGCAAGACATCTTGAAAGTCCTTTTAGGTCAATCAGGCGTGAAAGATAGCTGGGTTTTTATCATCCGGGATTATCGTCTGCCGAAAATTATCACAGCAATCTTAGCCGGCATGGCGCTCAGTGCTTCTGGTTTGCAAATGCAAACCATGTTCCGCAATCCGCTGGCAGACCCCTTCATTCTCGGCATTAATTCTGGCGCCAGCCTGGGGGTCGCAATCGCGATCATGGGGGCTGGGCTGGCGGGCGGGCTTTTTATTCCTGCAATGAATTTTGCCGGCGACCTGGGGCTGGTCGCAGCCGCCTCCCTGGGAGCAGGTGTTGTTATGGGGCTTATTTTACTGGTGGGCAAACGGGTAAACAACCCGACCACGCTGCTCATCCTGGGTCTCATGTTTGGGCATGCCACCAGCGCGCTTGTGAGCTTGCTTATCTACTTTAGCGCTCCTGAAAAAGTAAAAGCCTATAGCATCTGGTCTTTTGGTTCGTTTAGCGGCGTCACCTGGGATCAATTGATCGTGCTTGTTCCCGTTATCGTGTTTGCCATCGCTCTGCTCGCCTTCCTGCCCAAGGGGCTCAACGCGCTCTTGCTTGGTGAAGATTATGCCAAAACCATGGGCTTGAACGTCACGCGTCTGCGGATGCTGGTGCTCATCAGCGCCTCGGTTCTCTCGGGCGCAATCACCGCATTTGCCGGACCAATTGGTTTTATTGGTGTGGCGGTACCGCACATCGCCCGAAACTTGTTCAAAACTTCCAACCACAAGCTGCTCATCCCGGCGGTGATTCTTATCGGCGCTATTGTTGCCGTAGCGGCAGATTTGATTGCCCAGATGCCAGGCAGCCAGTTCGTACTGCCGATTAACGTGGTCACTTCTTTGTTTGGGGCACCCTTTGTGGTCTGGATCGTTCTGAAACGCAGGAAGGGGTCGACATCCTTCAACGTATGAAAACCCCGCTGCTTTCCACCCGAAACCTCCAGATCGGTTACACCAATGGCAAACCCGCCCATAAGGTGGTCGCATCAAACCTCAATCTGGAGCTTACCCAAAACGAGTTCGTTTGCCTGGTCGGACCGAACGGAGCCGGAAAGTCGACACTTTTGCGCACCCTGACCGGGTTGCTCCCTGCCCTGGACGGTGAGGTTTTGCTGGCAGGAAGGAAATTGGCACAATATTCTCGCAAAGAATTGGCTAATGAGATCAGCGTTGTGCTCACCAGCCCGATCGAGGTTGGCGCCATGACTGTCAACGAGTTGGTTGCCATGGGGCGCTTCCCATTCACCGGTCTGTTTGACCGCATGGGTGAACATGACTGGAAAGTCGTGCGTCGGGCTTTGGAAATGGTTGGGCTGCTTGGTTTTGAAGAACGCATGGTGCACAAGCTCAGCGATGGCGAACGCCAAAAGGTGATGATCGCGCGCGCTTTAGCCCAGGAACCGCGAATCCTTGTGCTCGATGAGCCCACCGCTTACCTGGATTTACCTGGTCGGGTGAGCGTGATGAATTTGCTGCACGAACTCTCTACAGACCATGGTCAGACTGTTTTGACCTCAACGCATGACCTCGACCTGGCGATGCGCAGCGCAGACCGGCTATGGCTGATGTCTCCTGGTGGGATGATTATCAGCGGCGCACCCGAAGACCTGGTTTTGAGCGGCGATTTCCAGCGTGTTTTTGCCCGTGACAGGATAACTTATGATGTCATGAATGGGCATTTTTTGGTAGCTGGGAACAACGAAGGCGAAATTTGCTTGCAGGCAGAGGGTGAAGCAAGGGTCTGGACTGAGCGTGCGTTGCAAAGGGTGGGCTATTCGGTAATTGAAGATAACGCGAACCGCACTGGAATGCGTGTGTCCGTTAATCGTATTGAGAGCGGTTTTATGTGGGAAGTCCAGGCAGAGAATCAAACCAGGCAGTTTGAGGATCTCGAAAGCCTGGTGGATTATTTGCGCGAGTTACCTGGCTGACATCTGCCTCATCCACCGCAATCGGTGCGCTCCTGATCGGTTTGCTCGCGGGATCTAGGACCCTCACAAATCGAAAGACTGCCTGTGAATTTTCGACATCCTACGCCTGGCTCAGGCTGACAGCATTGGTTCGATGATCAAAAAAATCGTCACAACCACGATCAACGCAGTGATGGCATAAGCCAGGATGTTCCCGATTTTTTTATTGCGATACTCACCCATAATAGCCCTATCGTTCGCCAATTTAAGGATCAGGATAAGCAATATCGGTAACAATATTGCGTTTAGTGCCTGCGAAAGGATCATGATCGGGAACAACGGAATCCCCGGGAGTAAAACAATCAGCAGGCTTACCACCATGATCAAGGCAAAACTGCCATAAAACACTGGCGCTTCTTTTGGGCTGCGGTTGAGTCCGCGTTCAAAACCAAAGGCTTCACAGATCGCGTAAGTTGTCGAGAGCGGTAAGACCGAGACTGCCATCAAAGACGCTCCCAGCAGGCCGGTTGCGAATAAAATTGACGCCCAATTCCCTGCCAGGGGCACCAATGCCAAAGCAGCATCCTTGGCATCTTCAACCACGATTCCAGCCTGAAAAAGTGTCGCTGCCGTGAGGATAATGATGAAGGCGGAAATAACGTTACCCCAGGCTGCACCGAAGCTGACGTCTATTTTCGTGTCACCGAATTTTGACATCTCAACCCCTTTGTCAGCAATTGACGCCTGCAGGTAAAAGATCGCCCAGGGGGTGATCGTGGTGCCAATGATCGCCAGCATTGTTAGAATGAAATCACCATCCATAATGAAGGTTGGTTTGATCAGACTTTGCCCAACCGCTGCCCAATCTGGCTTGACCACGAACACTGCCAGAACATAACTGAGCGAGGCAAGCGAGAGCAGCAAGAGCACTTTTTCGACGTGTTTGTAATTTGCCCGCAGGATCAAAACGATCATCAAAACCCCGGCGATTGGCACGCTAATATACTTGCTGACCCCGAAAAGTTCCCCGGCAGCGGCGATACCGGCAAACTGAGCGATGGTGGTGCCAAGGTTAGCGATAAAAAGCGCCAGCATGGCGAAAAGGGTGATTTTGACGCCATAACGTTCACGGATCAGGTCAGCGGTGCCTTTGCCGGTCACCGCTCCCATACGGGCAGCCATTTCGAGGATAACAACTTCACCGACTGTAATGACCACGATCAGCCATAACAGGTTGTAGCCATAGGTTGAACCGGCAACAGAATAAGTGGCAATACCAGGGGCATCGTTGTCAGCCGATGCGGTAATCAAACCCGGTCCCAAAATTGCCAGGAAGGCAGCAATCTTGCGGAGCCAGAAGGGGAGGAGAACTTTTTTCTTCATCTTACCGACCTGCGAACCGCGGTAGTTTTTTCTTCCAGGCGGTTGGTAAAACGGTATCGATCGCGTCATCAACTGTGACGATGCCCAGCATTTCGTTGGTTTGCGGGTCAATCACCGGCACTGCCATCAGGTTGTATTTTGCCACCAGGTAGGCTGCGGCATTTTGCGATTCGTAGGGCGAAACTGTGACAACGTGATCATCAAACCTGTCAGAGAGCGGCATGTCGAGCGGAGACGTTACCAGATCTCGAAGGCTGATTACGCCCTTCAGGTGCTTTTCGGGATCCAGGACGTAGATATAGTACATAAATTCGTCCTCAAGAGCGTCTTCATTAGTACGCAGATGATGCAAGGCTTCTCCGACGGTGTAGTGTGCTGGGACCGAGGCAAATTCTGTGGTCATGATGCCGCCTGATGAAGTCTCGTGGTAACGCAGCAGCATGCGCATATCTTCTTCATCATCATCATCCATCAGGCGCAGAAGTTCTTCGCTTTTGCCATGTTCCATATCGGCGAGGATATCAGCTGCCTCGTCCGGCTGCATTTCTTCGAGGATGTCGGCAGCGCGTTCTGGTTCGAGGTGGGCGATGACAACTTGCTGGATTTCGGCTGAACTCTCTTCCAGCGTGTCGGCAAGTTGTTCGTCGGTGAAACCTTCCAGAAAAGCTTTGCTGGTATGGTGGTCGAGGTCGTCCAGAATGGCGGCGATGTCGGCTGGTTCCATCTGCACCAGGCGGTCGCGCGAGACTTTGAGCCTCAGTGGATCGTCGTGTTCGATTGACGCAACGTCTTCCCAGGGGATCACGTTGGTTTTTGGTTTTTGATTAAAGAATTTTCCGATCGACCTTGTCAGGTTGTCCAGCCCAAGGCGGCGCAGCAACCCCAACCCGCCGACATCCACGCCGGTCAGGTGGAAATTCTGGTCTTTCCGGGCGAGCTGAAGATCGTTGACCCTTACCAGCCGCTTGCCTTCGGTATCGACAATTTGCTGGTCGAGCACGCGTTGTTTGAGGTAAAGTTCGTGACCAGTGGGATGGTAGAGGAGCGGGTCTTCGCCGCGTCGGTTGAGGGTGATTGATGGCGAGAGGGTCGCAATGCTGATTGCATCGATCAACTCGTCGCCCCTGGCGGTGTTTTTCACCACAATCGCGATGATCTGGGGCATGTTTTGTTCGGTATTATCAACCAAAACGTCATCCAGCTTGCCAATGACGCGACCGAAAACATCCCAGACTTTTTGATTGAGAAGTTTGCTTAAATAAATCATCTGCACCTCGCCTTTTTTTGCAAGAGGCGATTCCAGGGTTCAGGTTTTCAGTCTCTGACCCTGGCTGCAGATGCTTGTGCAATCAGAATCAGAGAATGGCTAGCTCAGCCTGACTGGGAGGCTGGGCGTTTTCTTCGCCCGGGCAAGAATCGCTTCCTGAGAAAGATAAATTTTCCATTTCTGTTTTACACCTGTCGGCATTATACCCTTAATTAGTGGTGAATGGGAGGAAAAGATTGGGTTTTATCAGCAGTTCTCAATAAGGAAATATTAAGTTCTAAAATACAAAAGGCACGGTTGAGCGGAACCGATTTTAGGGCTGCGACAATCCTAATGGACATGAAATAATAACTACCGTTGGGGTGGGTTCAGGACGTGAGCAGGGGTGAAATTTTTCAATCAACCAAACCCACCCCTTTGTAGGTGCGGTTAATTTTCGGGTTTCAATGCCTGTGCGCGTTTTTTGAGCTGGGGAGGTTTGATCAGGTAGGTGGTGATTGAGTGCTCACGATTGAGACCTCCCCTTACGCTTATGTAAAAAATGTTAGGGCAAAGGACCAGTTTTTTTTACATTGTGAATTTCTGAGGGTTGACTCTTTGTATGCTGGGATTCAGTTGCGAAGGTTAGAACGACGGCAGAAGCAGGCAAAGATCCTATGATGGGGAGTGAAAGATTTCGTACAAAAGCGGAACCTGGAGCTTCAACGCATCGCGTTCGGTGCGCCAGCAAAAGACATCGCCGACCCCACCGTATTCGAAAGCCACGATTTCTGGCTCCTGCCAGGCTCCGGAGCGTATCTGTTCGGCAGCCCATTCCACCACTGCCTTGTCATGCGGCTGCAGTTCGAAGTGGTCGGTCAGATAACCATTATATTCACGGATACCGGTAATGTGCAGTTCTGAAAGCCTATGCAGCGGCAGGCGGTTGATGTATTTCTTGAAATCCATATCAAGCAGCGCAGCGCTGATTTGCGCATGCGAAAGGTCCAGCAACAGTCCCAAATCACACTCTTTGATCATTTCCGAGATCAAATCTGGGTCAGCTGCCAGTTTTAGCTGGGGCAGGAACTCATGACAAGGCAAATTTTCAGCGATGATCCTGACTCCTGGCAGCTTGCCGCGCAGGAAGTCAAGGTCTTCTTTCCAGGTTGCCAGCAATTCAGAGGCTGAGTCCACTCCCAGCCGATTGGCGAGGTGGGTGTTCAGATAGGGTGTATCAGTGGTATCAAGCAAACGCCGAATCAAGTCAAAATCCAACGAATCGACACGGTTGTTGCCAAGAGAAATGTCAAAATGGATATAAACTGAACCCCAAGGGCGCGCAGCCTGGATGAGCCCATCCCACTCAGGGCATTTGAGCAGATCGACTTTGACTTCGTTTTGCTCAATCAACTCTTTTAATGGAGTCGAATAATTAACCGCAAATTTCATTGTTACGCTGGGCTCGTCTCTGCTCCCGGTGCAGCGAACGGGTCATATTGCGTTTCAAGATCCTGCCGGAACTGCTTGGTATAGAGGTTGTAATAGATACCGCGCTGCTGGATCAGACTACGGTGGTTGCCGCTCTCGGCAATCTGCCCATCTTCGATTACGAAAATCTGGTCAGCCGATTTGATGGTCGAGAGGCGATGGGCGATGATAAAGCTGGTTCGCCCGGTCATGAGCTGATGCATGCCTTTTTGGATCAAGGCTTCCGTCAGGGTGTCAACTGAGCTGGTGGCTTCGTCCATCACGAAGATATCAGGCTCTGAGAGCAGCGCGCGGGCGATGCTGATTAGCTGTTTCTGACCAACAGAGAGTTGATTGCCGCCCTCACCGACATCAGAATCGTAGCCTTTTTCAAACTTAACGATGAAATCATGTGCTCCTGCCAGCTTGGCAGCATGTTCGATTTCCTCATCAGTGGCATCCAGCCGTCCGTAGCGCAAATTGTCACGGATGCTGCCCGAGAAGAGGTGCGGAATCTGCAAGACAACACCGATGCGCGACTGGATATCGTCGAGCGAATAATCCAAATAATCATTTCCTGCGATGCGAATCGTACCTGAGGTCGGTTCGTAAAACCGGCAGAGCAGGTTCACGATAGTGGTTTTGCCTCCGCCAGTGGTGCCGACCAGGGCAACATTTTGCCCCTGGGGTATCCTGAAACTCAGGTTTTGGATTACCGGCTCATCATCGTCGTAATGGAAGGAGACGTTATCGAATTCCACTTCTCCAACCAGGGTTTCAATCGGAACCAGGTTTTGGCGGTTGCGTATGTCAGGTTCGGTTTCGAGCAAAGAGAAAACGCGCTCAGAAGAGGCGACAGCGTTTTGCATCTCAGCATACACGCGTGCAAGGTCCTGGATGGGCCACAAAATATGCATAATGTAGGAGATAAACGCCTGAAGCGTACCGACTGTGATCAGCGTGTTACCGATCATATTGCCGCCGCGCCAAAGTACCAACACAAGCGAAATCGCGCTAATGGTCTGGATGGTGGGAAGGTAGAGGGCTGAGAGAAAACCGGCACGGTGGCTTTCCCGGAACATGTCGGTTGATAGTACTTTGAAGTTTTCAAGGTTCTTATCTTCACGCAATAACGCTTTGACCACACGAACGCCGGTAATGTTCTCGTTTAAGGATGCCGTCATCTTGGAGTTGGCTTTACGCGACCGGCGATAGTGGTAATAGATCTTGACCCGGAATTTGAAAGAAACAAAAATCATCAACGGCAGTGAAAGAATTACGATCAGCGCCAATTGGGTGTTCAATTGCAGCATGAAATAGACCGAGAAGGCGATATTCGCAAGCGCCGAGATTGTATCGACAATTCCCCAGGTCAGCAGTTCGCCCATTTTCTCGGTGTCGGAGGTAACCCGCGACATGATCCAGCCTATCGGCGTCTTCGAGAAGTAAGACAAAGAAAGTTTCTGCAGCTGGTTGAACAAGTTTTTACGCAGGTCATAGCGCATCCGTTCGCCTTGCACGCCGACATTGAACATCATGACGAAGAATGCGACCACTTGCCCCATAACTATGATGCCGTAGTGATAAAACACGCGAACCAGAGCGGTGACATCATTGGCGATGATGCCTTCATCGATAATGCGCTTATTCAGGATGGCAAAATAAGAATCGAGCCATGACACGACTGCGATTGACAGAATGCTTAAGATCATCGTTAACTTGTAACGCTTAAGCAGGTTGAAAAGACGACCGAGCACACCACTTTGCAGGTTGACTTCGTCGTCTAACTCGTTTTCATCATAATAGGTCGACACGTTCGATTTCCTCTTGCAGGGCACTGTCGATCCGCGCCTGGATCTCATAAATGTCCTGATATATACCGGGTTTAGCGATCAACTCTTCATGCACACCCTGCTGGACGATCTTGCCCTGGTCAAACACCAGGATCTGATCAGCATTCATGATGCTCTGAATACGGTGAGCAATAATGAAAGTGGTACGGTTTGCCATCAAGCCTTCCAGTGCCGCCCTGATCTGCACTTCTGTTTCCATATCTACAGATGAGGTTGAGTCATCCATAATCAGGATGCGCGGGTTGATCAGCAGCGTCCGCGCGATTGCCAGTCGTTGTTTCTGCCCACCCGAGAGAGTTACCCCTCGTTCACCGACCATGGTTTCATAACCGTGCTTAAATTCCATAATGACATCGTGAATGGCGGCTTCCTGGGCGGCGAGAATAATTTCTTCTTCACTCACTTCTCTGTGAACACCATAGGTGATGTTCTCTCGGATGGTGGTCGAAAACAAGAAAGGTTCCTGCTCAACGATGCCAATCTGTGAACGAAGGAATTCTCTTGAATATTCGTTGAGGTTAACACCATCCAGCAAAATGCGCCCTTGCGTGACGTCATAAAAGCGCGGAAGGAGGTTGACCAGTGAGGTCTTGCCCGATCCGGTTGAACCAAGCAAGGCAACCACCTCACCGGCATCACAACTAAAGCTGACATCTTCGAGAACCACCTGGTCTTTTTCGTAAGCGAAGCTAACGTTCTCGAAACTAATCTGACCCTGAATGCCTGATTCAGTCCGGAAGGTGGCTGTGGTCATGTCTTCCTCTTCAGCTTTTAGGATCGTGGTGATACGACCAAGCGAAACAAAGGTACGCGATGTGTCAATGATCAGGCGACCAAGGTTTCGGATTGGCCAGATCAGCCAGCCGAGTAAGCCAATGAAGGTCATAAACTGACCCAGGCTCATGGCACCGTTTATCACCATCATCGCACCGTAGAAACTGCTGCCGATGGTTTGCGCCGAGCAGATGATGTCGGTAAGTGGCCAGAAGAGACTGTGCATCCAGACAAACTTCCTGCCCCGGCGGTACTTCTCCAGGTTGTCCTTATCGTATTTTTCGATTTCATAGTTCTGGCGGGCAAATGCTTTGACAACGCGAACGCCGCTCAGATTTTCTTGTAAATCGGTGGAAAGAACAGCACCCTGTTCCTGGTAGGCTTCATATGCTTTGGAGAGACCCCTGAAGAAGACCATTGATACCACCAAAACGATCGGAATAATAATGATTGAAATTAATGCCAGCTGCAGGTTGATGCGGGAAATCGCTATGAAAGAAATCACGAAGATCATCACGATGCGACCGATCCCAATCGCCTGGTCGGCAAAGAAACGGCGGACCGTGTCGACGTCAGAGGTGGCACGTTCGAGCAGATCGCCGGTTTTTGCTTCGGAATGGTAGCTGTAGGGCAGGCGCTGGATATGATCGAACAGGATATCGCGCAGCCTGCGGGTTGAATTTTCGGCGGTGAAATTTGCCATCCAGCTCGCCATAAAACTCGAGAGGGCTTGCAGTATGATCAATGCGCCAAAACTCAGGGCAGAGAGGAGCAGGTTGGTTCCAGCGATGCCTTCGCTGAGCACGCGGTCAATGAAACCACCGAGGTAAAGGTACATCCAGGTGCGAGCCAGGGCGGCGAGACCGGTGAAAAGGTTCGCGACCAGGAAGTGGGGGTGGAATCCACGCGTCAATTCCCACAAGCTGCTCAATTTTTTGCCTGTGGTTATCTTGTTTGTTTCAATCGGCTGATAAGCCTGGTTTAAAAAACCCATCTTAAAAATCCTGTACTATCTCCGTCAACAGACGAAAAATCAGTATACCCCCCGGAATTCTTAGCGTCAATCAGATTGGACAAATATTGGTTTTGTCATTCAGTAATGACTGAGGCTTGTCCATTTCCACTTGGGGAATCATGGCAGAGATTAATGCGTAATAAACGCCATATGCGGGCGATTGCGGCAGGACGCCCCTGCAGAGGGCTGCGATCAACTGACTGAGTGGATGAACTCGATTGCCTGGTCGATGATATGTTGGTTGTCTTCCCCGAGGAGCATTGTGTGGGGAGCGCCTTGCAGAACGATCTGCTGTTTCACTGCCGAGCTGATTGAACCGATGATTTCTTCTCCGGTATTTACCGGCACGGTTTGATCTGCTTTACTGACAACCACCAGGGTGGGTTGGGAAACTTTATGCAAGTTTCCGCGAACCTTTTTTTGAAGTTTCAGGAGCTGAACTGCGCCCTTCATCGGATAGACATTATAGCCTTTCCATTCCTGGTCATTGGATTTTTGGCTTTTATCCAGGTATTTGATAAAAAACTGTGCCAGGTAGGCAGCTTTCAAACTACGAACCTTCAACGCGGGTGCGAAAAGTAACAAGCCTGCCACCTCAGGGAATTCTGTCGCCAGCAACAGGCAGAGCAAAGCACCCATAGATTCCCCTCCCACCCAGACCTGATCGCTGGACGCGCGCAGTGAAAGGTACGCGTTTTTGGCTTCTCCGTACCAGTCTTGCCATGCGGTGGCATTGAGATCATCGGGGTGGCTGTCATGCCCGGGTAATAAGGGGGCGGAGATGGTGTAGCCTTCATGGTGCAGGCGTTCAGCCAGAGGCTTTACTTCAGTGGTGGTGGCGGTGAAGCCGTGCAAAAGCACGAAACCAGTGCGGTTGCCTGGCAATTGGAAGCTCGAACCGTCAAGATGTGGTTTGACTATGTATTGATTTCTCATTGCCCTCCAAATTTCGATCGTACAGGTCTGCTGACCAGGCTTGTTTTTTGAGCGCAGGTCTCCGAGACAGATCGGTCGAACCCATTCTTTCGAGCGATCACTGCCAGTATTCCAGCCTGTCTATTAAAGTCCGGAAATTGGTCGTGCCAGAGCTCATCGTCAGAAAACCAAAGTTGCCAGCTTCTCCAATGGCATTATCAGCTACAGATCCGACCTTCTGACGGTCGATATAAAACTCAAAATCAGCCCCACGAGCCAGGACACCGATTTGGTGGGTCTCAGCCATGGGATTGAAGAAATCGCTTGTTTGGTAAGCCACAATATCTATGGTCTCGTTGGAGCTGGTATAACGCGTGAAGCCCCATTTGCCATCACAGGTGACACCCATGTAATAAAAATCGCCCGAGCGGCTCCAGCGAAACACCAACCCAAAGCGATCCAGCCCATCGCAATTGGGCATACTGAAAGTAGTTTCAAAATAACCATCTTTAAGCTCCGGGCTGGTGGTGTAATAACTGGTCCACCAGGGCGTGCCCTTGGAGGTGAACTCGAGCTGACCAGCGTTAACCTTGGAGTAGAGGTAACGGTTTTCAAAATCCCAATAATCGCCGCTGTCAAACTCATCAATGAAAGCCGGATCACCATCCCAAGGATTCGGAGAAACAGCCTGGGTAGCGGTGGCAGTTTCTGTTGGGGGAGTGATTGTTTCTTCTGGCAGCGTCGGCTCGGCAGTTGAATTCTCAATCTGAACAGGTGTCTCAATAATCAGAGTCGCTTCGGGGGTTTCCTCCGGCTCGACTGCAGACTGTGTCTGAGCACCTTTGGTTAAGATTTGGGCAACTTTCGTCTGAACGACCGGGTCTTGTGAATAATCCGAATTGTCCGGTAAATTACAGGCGCCAAGTAGCAGCATAAAAATCAGGACGGGGTAGAGTTTTTTCATAAGACCTTCTTTCACATAATTCTCTTTAACGATAATTCTACTCTAACCTAACAATCACCAGCCTGAATTGAAATAGCCAAAAACCAGCAAAGGCTATAATTCAGTGTAACTTAATCTCTCCAGAGTAGTTATCTTACTCAGAGAGAGAAGGGAAGCCATGGATATATTTGAAAAAGCATTAAATTATGAAGATGTCAAACATGCAAAGAAAGCTGGAGTTTATCCTTACTTTATTCCGCTGGACCGCAATGAAGGCACAGAGGTAATCTACGAAGGGCGGCGCATCATCATGTGTGGCTCGAACAATTACCTGGGCTTGACCACCGATCCAAAAGTCCGTGAAGCCGCTATTGAAGCCATAAAAAAATATGGCACCAGCTGTACCGGCTCAAGATTTTTGAATGGCAACATGACCATCATCGAAGACCTGGAAGAGCAGCTTTCAGGTTGGGTCGGCAAAGAAGCCTCCCTGGTGTTTTCCACTGGTATGCAGGTTAACCTGGGCTCAATCAGCTCGATGGTTGGCAAACGTGACATCGTCATCCTGGATAAGGAAGATCATGCCAGCATAATTGACGGAGCTATTCTGAGCGGCGGGAAGATCGAGCGCTTCCGTCACAACGATGTCGAGCATCTTGAACGCGTGTTGAAAAGCCTGCCTGAAGAGCCAGGCAAACTATTAGTTGTCGATGGGCTTTTCAGCATGGAAGGCGACATCGCACCGCTGCCAGAGATTGTTCCGCTGTGTAAAAAGTATGGTGTTCGTCTGATGGTCGATGATGCCCACGCGATGGGGGTTTTGGGCGGAGGTCATGGAACGGCGGCGCACTTTGGTATGACCGATGATGTCGACCTGATCATGTCGACCTTCAGTAAATCTTTTGCCTCGATTGGCGGTTTTATTGCCGGAGATTTTGATGTAATCGATTACATCAAACACCACGCACGCAGCCTGATTTTTAGCGCCAGCATCCCGCCGGCGAACACGGCAACAGTGTTGGCAGCGCTCGAAGTTATGAAAGAGCAGCCTGAATTGATTGAGCAACTGACCAAAAATGGTGAGTTTATGCGCGATGGCTTCCGGCAATTAGGTTATGATACCGGACATTCGGAATCACCAATCATCCCGATCATAATTGGTGATGACAGCTTGACTTTCAAGGTCTGGTACGACTTGATGAACAACGGTGTTTTTGTGAATCCAGTGATCTCGCCTGCCACCGCTCCCGGTCGTCAGTTGCTGCGTACCAGTTATATGGCTACACACACCGAAGATCAATTGGTGAAAGTGCTTGAGATTTTTGAAAAGGTAGGCAGAGCAAACGGCTTAATTTAGTACTTAGGAGTTGGCATGAATAGCATGAAACTTGTCTTCAATGATGAAGCTGAATTTGTCTTGGTAGGAGAAGAAATCTTCATTGGGCGTGAACCGACCAATCATCTCACGATTCCCGTCCCTCAACTTTCCCGCCACCACGCCAGGATAAAACTGGTTGATGGCGTATGGATGCTGGATGACATGGGTTCCACGCTGGGCACGACGCTAAATGGTGAGCCAGTTAGAAACCAGGTTGGCTTGAAGGACGGTGATCTGATCGTTTTTGGGCGGACGATTGAAGTTCGTTTCGTGAGTAAATAGCTAAGCGATTGGAAACTATTTGCCCTGCTTTTTTGCCTGTTTTGGTTGACTTTTCTGTTTGTTTCAGGTAATATCAGTGTTCGTTGAAGGCGAGGTAGCTCAACGGTGGAGCAGTGGACTCATAAGCCATTGGTTCTGGGTTCAAATCCCAGCCTCGCCATTTTTCTTTTAAAGGATTATTGGTTCTGGGATCCCTG
>JAAYZW010000222.1 GCA_012514645.1 Chloroflexota bacterium | reverse complement strand
GGTGCGAGCCACCCCGGTGCCTGGAGCTGTGTTTTGATTGATAGCAACACAACTGTAGCAACTGGCTCCCATGTGTCTATTGACCACACATATGAGGGCATTTTACAGATTGCGTTCTATGACGCATATGACGGTTCTTTGGTTTTCGCCCGTTTAAGTAGTACTGGTTATGGTAGTTGCACAAACACAGATTATAATTGTACAACCATTGATGATGGTGGAAGCCGGGGTCAATATGTTTCGCTTCATTCCCCTAAAAGTGCTACAGACAAGATAAGGTTTGCCTATTATGACCCTGGGGATGGGAAACTAAGATATGCCGAGTATATTGGAGTAGCAAGTGGTTACAATTGCGCCAGCCCGTACTTTGGCTGTCAAGTTGTGGGTTTTGTTGGAGGTACTCCTAGTTACTTTGCTCTCGACATGACAGTTGATAACCAGGGGTATCCGATCATAGCTTATATGGATGCTTCAGATGACATGTGGCCTGCAAGATTAGAAATAGCCCGTCCTGCCGCCGCTTACGGACAAATCGTCGGGAATTGTGGAGAACCTCCGCCCGGGTACTTAGCTCCAGTTTGGACCTGCAAAGTGCTTGATGCGGATCAATACAGCCATAAGGCAGGCTCTGTTGGTGTGAGCGTCAGCCGGGCAGGGTTGGCGACTGTCGCCTACTCAGAAGACAGTGATTATTATAATCGTACCACCCTCAAAGTCGCCCAACAACACTTTATGACCTATCTACCGTTGATTAAGAAGTGATAAGTTGTTGAGCAGCAATTTGTAAAGTATTTTATACATGGGAGACCGGTACTGCTCATAACGCTCCCAGCATTATGACCACGGTCTCCCAAAAAGGGCGGGCATGGCAGCCCGCCCATTTCATCTGTGTAAGGGAGCTTGCCCCCTTACCGCTGTCAGTCTGGTTTTGTTTAAAATCCCCCCTCCACAGGGCTGTTTTGCTTTCTCCGAGCTTGGTTTGGGTGTTTTCCACACCAATGACCCGGGGATGGATCGCCCCTGCCCTGCTCCCCGTTAAAAAACAGCCGCCCAAAAACAGGTGACTGTCTCACTAATTTTATGCGTTAACCTGCCCCCAACAAGAGAGCAGGCGTGTTGTTATGCCTTCAAAAAGCGCAAATGCCAATTACTACGGCAGGCACTCACCGACCACTGGCGCGCCATCTGCCAATACGATCCCGGCGCCGAAACTCGATTCAAAGATCGGTCCCAAATCGCCCAGGTTCAAACCCAGCGCACGGTCAAGTACGATCACACCGTCTTCAAAGATGGTCATCTGTGGCAAAGCGCTGCCATTGACTTCACCCTTGATCACGCCCTGGTTCCAGCAGATCTTGGCATTTTCGATGCTCGCGGCACTCAGCAAAGCGCTCGTTTCGGCGGTCAGCCCCATCCCGGTCGGAATGCCCTCAACCCTCACCTCGCCATTTTCCATGATGTTGACCTGCAGCAGCGTTGCCAGTTGAATGCGCAGGGGGTCGCTTACCTCCCTGGTTTTGCGCAGGGTGATATCAAAATCCGCCTGCTCCAGCCACGATTCAGCCCTGGTGCGGTCGATTCTGCCGGTCTCGATATAAATATTGACCAGATCATAGACAAAAGCACGCGCGTCTCCGTCGAAAGCCATGGTAAACAGAGTCGTGTCATCGGTAGCCAGTTGGATCTCATCGCCAATGATCCGCAGGGACAGGCTTTCGAACACCGTCAGCAGCGCCCAGATTTCATCGGACAGTGCCGGAATGCCAAATTGCTGCAGTTCATCATAGCTGAAGCCCCCGGCGCTAAAAGTTTTTGACAACGGGTCGTAGGTGACATCAATGTGGATTACATTGCTCACATCTTCCTGAAGCGGGACGTCCGCGATAGCAGAGGGGGTATGCTGCATCAGACTGATGCCCAATACCAGCACCAGCGCGATGATAATTTTGAATAGGTTTGATTTTTTCATATGGAGTCTCCTTTATTAATGATTCGATTTGATTACTGTGGTGTCAATATTACCGAAACCCTGAACGGCAAAAACCGGTAAAAAAAGTGGTTTACATAATTCGCCAGCCAGGGGTAAACCGGAAACTTATCGACAAACTTCTGGTACGAAGCCATGGCTTGTCCGGGTGCCAGGCGCAGCGCCAGGTCAACGGTATTGGCGAGCGTCTCAGGCGTATAATCGAGCGTTACCAAACTGTCATCCTGGCTAAGCAGTTCGAGTTTGCCCTTGGTATTCAGAACAACGTTCACCTGGTTAGATTCAGTTGCGGTAATAAAGTTGTGGAGGGGTTGCCCAGCCGGAACGGTGTAACGGACAGCAGGCAGAGGAATAGCGGGTCTCCCAACCAGGTAGTAGATACCATAGAGTAAGATGATGACCCCGACCGTTATTAGGATTACTCGAAGGGCTCTTGACACGTTTTTATAGCCTCAACCTGAGCGACTTGTAATTTTCTTCTTTTTCTTTCCTCTTCTGTGCTTATTATAGTCTGAATTTCAAATCTTGTTCGGCGAATTTCTTAATTTTGCATAAGCTTTACATTTGGCAGCTTTGTCGAGAGTCTCCCCTGGTTATTTGTTTCCGCTTCGCTTAAAGAGCAGGATGCGAAACCTGACCTGCCTCTATTCGCTTGCCGCTGTTTCCTGCCCCCGCTCGCTGACCCGGCGTTTTATCCTGCGGTTCAACACCGCCAGCCAGGCAACATAGATTCCCAGGAGCACGAAAATCACCAGATATCCCGCAATAAAATAATTCAACGTATCAGCCACCGCTCACCTCACCAAATTCCTCTTCCTGCTCCAGCATTTCACGCTCGGTTAGCAGTTGTTCGCTTATCTTCAGCCGGCTGCGCGCCAGCAGCAAAACCACGAAGAGCAGCGAAAACGCGCAAATGCTGAAACCCATGGTGAAGTACATCTCCGCGGTCATTGCCATCTCACCGGTATTCGCCCCACCAAAAATAGTCGGGTGGATCGTGCGCAGCAGTCGCGCTGAAAAGAAGGTCAGCGGAACGGTCACGAAGCCAACGATCAAATAGATCGAGCCAAAGCGCGCCTTCTTGACCGGGTCGTCGATCCCCCGGCGCAGCAAAAAGTAGGCAATATAGGTGAACGCCATGATTGTCATGGTCGTCAACCGCGGATCCCACGTCCACCATGTATTCCAAACCGGACGCGCCCAGATCATGCCGGTGAAATTGGCAATCGCCGTGAATAGCAGCCCGATTTCCACTGAAGAAGCCGCGACCGCGTCGAGCCCAAGTTTGCCTATGCGCAAATATAAGACCGCGCATACCGCCGCAACCACGAAACCGAGCATACCCAGCCAGGCAGCAGCCACATGGAAGTAAAACACCTTCTGAACCATGCCCATGTTTTGCTCAACCGGCGCGTAAAACAGCACCAGCCCAAAGGCGATCAAAATGAACACAGCAGCTAAGACCGCCAGGTAACCTAAAGATTTATTCGAGGATAACATAATCAAACACCATAAGTGATATAGTAGTCATAATAATACCGTACACCAGCAGTAAGCTCAGCCAAACCTGGTATGTCGCCAGCGCCGCCCCGGTCATAATCCCGGCTCCTGCCTTGACCACCGCCATATTGACCGGCATCAGGATTGGGAAGAGCAAAACCGGCAGAAGCAAGTCGCGCATCCGGGTTTGGGCGGTCATGCTTGCCAAAAGCGTGCCAGCAGCGCTGAAAGACCAGGCTCCCAGCATCAGTGTGAAAATTAAACCAGGGACCAACAGGTTTTGGTTATAAAGAAGGCTGTAGACTGGCAAAACGATGATAATCAGCACCAGCATCATCAAAAAATTGCTGACCTGCTTTGCCAGCCAGATGCTCCCTAACCCCGGCACCGCCATCACCAGGGCGTCAAAACTGCCCTGCTCCTGTTCGGCAACGAACGAGCGGTTCAAACCGAGTGTGCCCGAGAAAGTGACCACCACCCATAAAATTCCGGGTGCCAGTTCAGCCCTTTGTCGTGGGTCCAGCTCCATGGCGTAGTTGAAAATAAAGATACTCAAAATCGCAAAAGCTAGCATGGCAGTCAGCATGTCTTTGCTGCGCCATTCTTGCAGCAGGTCTTTCCAGATCAGGGTTTTAAGCGTGCTAAACCAGTTTTTCATCCGGTTGGCACCTCTTCAGGGTAGAGCAGCGCTTCAATTTCAGCCCAATCTCTATCTCTGCTGCAAACCACATCACCGAGAACGCCCTTGCTCAAGCGCACAAAACTGTTTGTCACTTCCAAGGCAGCCTGCGGGTCGTGGCTGGTCATCAACACCATCGCGCCCTTACCCAATAAATCGAAAAGCATATCTAACAACCAGGCGCTGCCGTCCTTATCCAACCCTGTAAAGGGTTCGTCCAGGATCACAATCTCGGGGTCGCTCAATATCGCCCGCGCGATGGTCAGCCGCTGCTGCATCCCGCGCGAATAGGTTCGCACCTGTTTGTCTGCTGCCCTTGCCAGTCCCGCTTCTGCAAGACGCCCGTGCAGCAATTTGTCTGAAAAATCGAACCCATATAGTCTTGAGAAGAAACGCAAATTCTCCAATCCGCTGAGGTTTTGGTAGAGGAAGGTTTTATGTGCCACCAGGGCACACTTTCGGCGCCATTCGGGGCTCCTCAGCCGCCATTCCTGCCCATCGACCAACAATTCCCCATGGTCTGCGCTGACCAAGCCGCTGACTACGCGCAGCAATGTGGTCTTGCCCGCGCCGTTACTGCCCAATAAGCAAAGCGACTGCCCGCTTTCCAGCTGGAAACCGACATCTTTCAATACCGCCAGGTGTCCGTAGGATTTACTTAATCCGCGCAGCTCAATCTTCGTCAAGCTTTTCATCCTCTTTTCTTACCGCCTGTTCCTTCACGATCGGAGATGTGAGGCTAAACGCCGCTCCAAGGCACAGGAAAAGCGAGCCAATCCACATCCAGTTCACCAGCGGGTTGAT
>JAAYZW010000221.1 GCA_012514645.1 Chloroflexota bacterium | reverse complement strand
TACGGACTCTTGGGTCCAAGCAACTGTTCGGGTATCACGTGACATGAGACACGGCGATCCTGACTCTGAGGCGGTCTTATTTGACCAAATGACAATCGATCTACCGTGTCTCAATTATTGTATTCCACCATACTAATGACAGGAAAAAAAGGCAGAATGATAAGAGAAATAAGTCAAAATGACAAGAGCTTTAATGGCAGCATGACAGTAAAAACAGGCTTTAACTGCCATTGACAAAAACAGCGTGTCAAAGTGTGATTTCGCGGTAGCCGTAGGTGTTGATTACCCGGGTGGACTTATAAATGGTTTCGTGGGGGATGAGGGGGTTATAAACATGTACGTGCCCGTGCAGATGTAACCTGGGCTTGAACGTGTCGAGCAACCAGCGAAAAGCATCCACGCCGCGATGAGCAGGATCGTCATCATCATTAATACCGGTTGAGGGTGCGTGCGTGACGAAAACATCAAGATAACGTCCATAAACGACCTTATTGAAAAGCAAACGAGGAACCAGCGCGTTTACCATATTCCACATACGCTGTTGGGTGTATTGATATTTACCCAAATTGTAGCGCAGGCTTCCTTCGATACCCACCAGGATCAGGTCATTCTCCTGGTCATAAAAAACGCGTCGATGCAGGTTAATTGCGCCTTCAGGGTCGGTGATCAGGTTCTCTTCTTCGTCACGGAGTTGGGTGACGTGATTTCCGTGCACAAAATAGAGCGGACGGTCAAGCATGCTGACCACATATTCCAGGTAAGGTGCCGGAAGGTCGCCAGATGAGATCACCATATCAACATTGCCGAAGCGCTCTTTGACAGCCGGGCTATAGATCAGCGCGTCTTCAACGTCGCTGAGACCTAAGATCTTCATTTCAGATCCCCGATGGCGACCGCGACAGCGGCAGCCAGCCCGCCGTCATGGGTGATTGAAACGCTCCATTGCGTTAACCCTTTGTAGTCTGCCACCAATTTAGCGTTGCCGTGCAAATGAACCAGCGGTTCGCCGCTGGGCTCGTGCAAGATCTCGATATCCTGCCAAGCTACCTTGCCAATGCCGGTGCCCAACACCTTTGAGACCGCTTCTTTGGCAGCGAAGATCCCGCTTAAGGTTTCGTTATCATTGCGTGCCTGTGCTTGTTCTGCCGCTGTGAAGACTCGTCGAATAAAACGCTCGCGGATGCCAGGGTTGACCTCCGCCAGGCGGTGGGTGCGGATCAGGTCTATGCCAGATTTGATCATAAGGCTTTCCCGGCTGACGCAATCACCAGGCTGTTAAGATCCCAATATTTTCGGGCACAAGCGAGGATATCTTCTTCTGAAATCGTGTTGAGCATCGCCGGCAGCTCCCGCAGGTAATTCAGGCTCAATTTGTAGCGCTCGAGGCTGAGCAGAAAGCGGACAATGCCAGCATTGCTTTCGAGGGATAGCGGCACCTGACCAAGCGCCTGACTTTTAACGTCTGCCAGTTCTTGCTGGGTGACCGGTTTGTCAATAAACCTTTTCAATTCGTCTTTTATCTTGTCAATGGCTAGTTCGAGGTTTTTTGGATTGACACCGGCGAAAACTTTCCAGCAGGTTGGACCAAGACCGGCTTCCAGGGAGCTGGCGGCATAATAAGCCAGCCCAGAGCGCTCGCGCACAGCTTCACCGATGCGCCCCATCATACCGAATTGCCCGAGGATGCTGTTGCCAAGCGCGCAAACTTGGTAATCAGCGCTCATGCCAGCCGGGGCAGAGGTGCCAATCATCAGGTCGGTCTGGCTTTTTTCGGGAATGACCACATGCTCGCGCATGTCGGTTCTGTGAGGCTTCCAGTCAGGCAGCTCTATTTGGACTTGTTGGTTTGAAGCTTCCCAGGCAGAAAAAATCTGCTCAAACAGAGAGGCTGTTTTTTCGCTCTCGATGCCCCCGGAAAAAGCAATCACCAAGCCATTTGGACCGTAAAAATCCTGGTGGAAAGTCTGGAGATCTTCCAGGCTGATTGTTGAGACGGTCTGCGGGTAGCCGATATTGGGGTGCGCGTAGGGGTGGTCCTGGTAATAAAGGCGGTCGAAGGCTTGCGAAGCCATTTCTTCCGTGTTTTGCGCCTGAATTTTGAAGACGGTCGCTAACTGCTTCTGAAGCCTTTGGTAATGAAACCGAGGAAAACCAGGCTGCGAGAGCATTTCCAGGAGCAACCCCAGGATGAAAGGCAGATCTTCTTTCAGGCACTGACCTGAGAAAACGGTTGAAAGGCTGCCGGCATGTACCGAGATGGAAGCGCCCAGGCTTTCGATCAGCGTATGCAATTTTTGAAATTCGTGCTGCTGGGTACCTGTGGAAAGCATTGCGGCAGTAAAACTGGCAATTCCATTTTTCCCAGTTGGATCTGAGAGGCTGCCAACCGGAATATAACCGCGGAAAAAAACAGCCGGGCTGGCAGGGTTGGGGTATGCCAGAACTGTGCTGCCATTGGGATAGGTTTTACGAAAAATGTTATCAGCGCCGGGAAGCCTGGCAGAATTAGTGTCAGTCATTTAAGCTCCATCACGAGGGCGATAGATTCCGGTAACCCTATGGGCAGGCGCAAGGTACTCCCGGGCGACGCGCAGGATGTCGTCTCTGGAAACTGCTTCGAGCTGACCGACGTAATCAGTAAACCAGCTGTAGTCGGCAAAGCTTTGCGCGTAGCCGAGCCAAAAAGCCTGGTTGGTGATGTTGTCACTGCTATAAGCGAAACTGGCGTGGGCTTGCTTTAGGGCGATGGCGTGCTCGTCCGGGGTGACTTCGCCCTCCAGGAAATCGTCAATCACCTGGTCAAGACGCTGCAGCACTTCGTCAGGGGTGTGATCATCCCGACAGGTGATGTAGAGGTTGTAAGTGCCCGGGTCGATGCTGGCACTGAGCGAGCCATAGATGCCGGCAGCAAGCTGGCTTTCGACCAGTTCGCGGTAGAGCCTGCTGCTGCGGTTGCCAATGCCGCCGGTGCCGAACAT
>JAAYZW010000019.1 GCA_012514645.1 Chloroflexota bacterium | reverse complement strand
TTAGATTGGGTGAAAAACCATACTCCGAAAGATGCACGTTTTTTTGTAAACACAACTTCATGGGGTTACGGTTTGTATCGAGGCACGGATGGAGGAGGTTGGCTCTTACCAACTACTGGACGTTGGAGCCTAGCACCAACAATTTTTTACACGTATGGAGCCGATAAAATCACCTCAGAATTATGGACAGATTGGGCGAAACGCGCCACTAAAGTCACAACCTGCGAGACCAATTTTTGGGAATTAGTTGAAGAAGCAGATTTGAACTATGTTTATGTCCGCGATAGTGCCGGCAGTTTGCGAGCAAAAGCCCTAATTGGTTGTCAGGGTCTCAGACGTTTGTACAATAACGACGGGGTCAGCATCTGGCTGATCGAGAAACCTGCTTACAGCGAAGGTTTATGAGGTATGATTCATTTGGATTTGCTTATGCCCTGGGTCGATATTAAGACTGTCTTTATCATACTGCTGCTCCTGCTGTTGCCAGGCTGGGCGCTTCTGACTGTGACTGGTTATTGGCGCCGCTGGAACCCTTTGCAGCGCTGGTTTCTGGCTGCCTGCCTGGGGATCGCCTTCTGGCCTGTGCTCTATTACACAGCTCGTGCCATTCTGCCGACGATTCGCATTGGCGATTCGAAGATCATCCTGATTCTCATCATAAGCGCAGCCTTAATTGTTTGGAAACTGCGTGAAGGCTGGAAAGCACACTTCAAACTTGAGAAATGGGGCTGGCTTGCGATGGCTGTTTTGGGCTTGACCCTCCTCACACGCTTTTATGTTGCTTATAAAAACCCGCATCTTGCCGGTGATGACGGACTTCATCACGTTTTGCTTACAGAATTCACCTCTGCACGAGGGGTGCTCCCTTTTACGCTGGAACCTTACGGCGCTACCTCGCTGGACCACTATCACCTTGGTTTCTACGGTCTGACTGCGCCCCTGAAGTTACTGGCAAATATTGGCTCTGACCAGGCTGTTTTGTGGATGAGCCAGTTCTTAAACGGCATTTGCGGGGTGGGGCTCTTTTTGGTGTTGGATAAGAAAGCATCCCGACCAGCAGCAATCATCGGAATGTTGGTTGCCGGTCTTCTTTCCCCTTATCCATCCTGGTTCATCAACTGGAGTCGCTTCACGCAGCTGACTGCTCAAACAATCCT
The DNA here is from genome assembly GCA_012514645.1 of Chloroflexota bacterium. GTDB lineage: Bacteria > Chloroflexota > Anaerolineae > Anaerolineales > Anaerolineaceae > Mesolinea. Next base: position 1,912 of record JAAYZW010000019.1, on the reverse strand, counting down.
GCTTCCGGCTGCCCTGGTATTCTGGGACGTGGTTTCAACCGAAGTGAAAGAAGGAAACTTTCTCAAACGAGTAATCCGGGCACCGATGATCGAAAGCGGCTTGTTGATCTCTGCGGTTTGTCTTACACACTTCAGGGTAGCCGGCTTTTTGCTGCCCTTGCTGCTCGTAATTTTCGTTTATGAGTTTGTTATCAGGCGAAGACCAAAAAATGCAAGGCTTGCCTCTTTAATACACACCGTCGCTATCGGAATGCTGGTAATCGTGCTCATCCTGCCTGCGCTTATTCCTGGTTTGAATGCCTATCTTGATGACAGGGTGCCAACTGCTGCAACCGAGCCTTCTGACAAGAGCCTGGAAGACATTGCCTACTATTCAGAAGGTGACCCAACCACGATAAAAGTATTCTGGGATTCTGGCTGGTTGCTGATTGTCATGGCAGCCGGCACCTTGCTGGCTTTACTACGCCCGAAAATTAAGTTTCTGGGCACCCTCAACCTGCTCTGGGTCGCGTTCCTGGTGCTCTTCGCTTATGCTTACAAACTTAATATCTACGTTTTGACGTTCACCAATATCACGGCTGTTGTTTTGGCATTTTATTTACCCATTTCCATCGGAGCCAGTTTACTCTTGGAGAGCTTGCATTCGTTTATTCCGGAGAGGAACTTGAGCAGGGTTGAAAACCTGGTCATGGTACTGACCATCGTGGTTGCTGTGTTTTTTGTTCCGATCCGTAATAACGATTTCGAACCTCAGCGCGCTTTTATGACAACTGAAGACCAAAAGGCGATGGAATGGATTAGAACAAACGTCCCAGTAGATGCGATTTTTGGAGTTAATCTCAACTTCCTCAATTCCACAACCCCGTTTGGTACTGATGCCGGTTATTGGCTGCCATATTATGCTGACCGAGAGACAACCACACTGGCTTTGATATCGGGATTAGATGGAAAAGACGCAGGCTATACAGCAAGAGCACGAGAATCACTGACCATTTATGAGAACCCAGTCAACATTCAAAAACTCTGCGCTAATAGAATCACTCACCTCTACTCAGGGGTTAAACCACCCCTAGGAAGCCCGGATTTGTCTGACAATATTAAGGGAATTCCGGGAGTAAACCTGATTTACGATCTGGATGGTGTGGAAATATACCAAATTTGTGGAAAGTAACCTTGCTATGAAAGTTTGCTACTTTGGCACTTACCGTGCTGAATACAACCGGAATAAGATCATGATCGCTGCCCTCAAGAACGCTGGGGTGGATGTGATCACTTGCCATGAAAACCTATGGTATAGCATCGAGGATCGTGAAAATGTTACTGCCGGTGGTTGGCGCAGCCCGAAATTCTGGTGGCGGGTGATCAAGACGTACACAAAACTCATTTTTAGGAGCTTCTCTATCGGAAAGTTTGATGTATTGATAGTTGGATACCCCGGACAGTTCGATGTGTTTCTTGCAAAACTTATCTGTGGTCTGAAGAGAAAGCCATTGGTTTGGGATGTATTCATGTCGATTTATTTGGTAGCAATTGAGAGACGCTTGGAAGAATCAAAGTATTCTGCAGTAAATCTCCTCAAAAAAATCGAGAGAAATGCCTTAGGGATTCCGGATTTATTAATTCAGGATACCCATCAGTATGTGGAGTGGTTCCAACAGAATTATCATATCCAAACAGAGCGGTTCAGACTCGTACCTACTGGGGCTGATGACAGCATCTTCAACGATTCAAGGAATTTTGATATTAATATTCCTATGTTGCGTGTATTGTATTATGGCACATTTATCGCGAATCACGGACTCGATCATATATTGGAGGCAGCCAAAATCTTATCTTCTAGGGAAGACATTGAGTTCCTCTTTATCGGAGACGGACCGGAAAAAGCAAGAATAATTCAGCAGGCTGAAGCCGA
>JAAYZW010000220.1 GCA_012514645.1 Chloroflexota bacterium | reverse complement strand
TCGCGATACCTGCTTGTGCTCGATGAGTCGCATATGATGATGCCACAGCTGCGCGGTATGTATAACGGCGACCGGGCACGTAAAGAGACCCTGGTCGAATATGGTTTCCGGCTGCCTTCGGCTGTCGATAATCGCCCGCTCAAGCTGCCTGAGTTTGAAAAGATGATGGGTATTACCATGTACACCAGCGCGACACCGGGTCCTTACGAAATGGACAAGGCTGAACAGGTGGTTGAACAGATTATCCGCCCTACTGGGTTGTTGGACCCCAAAATCGAAGTGAGACCAACCAAGGGACAAATTGATGACCTGATCGTCGAGCTGCGCGCCCGGATAGAAAAAGGACAGCGCGCCCTGGTGACCACACTGACCAAGCGTATGGCGGAAGACCTGGCAGATTACCTGCTCGAAATGGGCTTCAAGGTGCACTACCTGCACTCTGAGGTGGATACACTGGAACGGGTTGGAATTCTGCGGGATCTGCGCCTGGGTGTTTTTGATGTCGTGGTTGGGATTAACCTGCTGCGCGAGGGGCTGGACCTTCCAGAAGTTTCACTCGTGGCAATCCTGGATGCCGATAAGGAAGGCTTTTTGCGTTCCACCACAGCACTGGTTCAAAACTTTGGGCGGGCTGCCCGGCATATTGATGGACATGTGCTTCTTTATGCTGATATTATGACCGACTCGATGAAACGAGCCATCGAAGAAACCAATCGACGTCGTGCAATCCAGGAAGCATATAACGACAAGCATAACATCTCGCCAGTCGGGATTACCAAGGCGGTACACGATATCACCGAACGGCTGGCAAATGTCGCTAAAGAAGATAAAAAAGCACCCAGGAGTGCCCGTGAACTTGCTGCTTCGATGGAGCAGCGTGAACTTGAACGCATGATCAAGGAGATGGAAAACCAGATGCGCGCAGCCGCTCAAGAGCTGGAATTCGAACGCGCCGCTATGCTGCGAGACCAGGTTTACGAACTGAAAGCGATTTTAGTCGAAGACAGCAACCTGCCAGCGTGGAAAAAGCAGATCCTCCTGGCGCAGAATTTTGAAGATTGAGCAACTACGTTAGTTCGCAGGGCTCGGTCAGGAGACCTGCGTGCACCCCAATTAGTCTGAGTGTGACGATAACTCCCGACCCACTTCACTTAATCGGCACACACAGCCGTTCACAATATTAAAACAACGCGGTTGAAAGATCCGAGCGGTATTGGCGGACATCGGGGTGGTCGTCTGTCATGACCTCAAGCAGCCCAAGGTAAACTGCCTTCACCTGACCATCACGATAGTTTTTGTCCTTTTTCAAAATCCCGAGCAGACCATCGAGCGCGATCAACAATTTTCCGCGTTTTGCCAGCCGGAGGGCATTACGAAATGCCGATTCACGGGGATCATCAAGGACAGTTTTGGTCAATTCTGGGTCGACGAACGCCCTGGCGACCGGAAGCAGCGCGGAAGCCGTTTCAGCCTGCGGACTTATCGGGAATTGCTCCAACAATTCCAGGGCGGCGCTGCCGTTGCCCTGGTAGAGCATGACACGGGCATAAGCCAGCAAACCATCCGGTTCGCCGTGGCTTTGAAGCACATATTGCTCAATCGCTTCTTCCGCCTCGTCATATTCACCCAACAGCATCAGACTGTTCCCTTTGAAGAGCAACAGCGAGCCAGCACGCGGCATAATGCGGTCAACAAACATGCGCAAATTTTTCTCGGAGAGAATGCCGACATATTCTGCCACAACGCGACCATCCACGAAGGCTTTGATCGCGGGCAGGTTGGTAACTTTCAGCCGCTCAGCCAGCCTGGTTTGTTCATCAACGTTTATGCGCGCGAGACGAAATTCGCCATTCGCTTCTTGGGCGATCTGGGCGAGGGTTTGAGACTGCACACGGCAAGGAATACACCACTGCGCCCACATATCAACCACCACGGGCATCTGTGCCGAGTAGTGCACTACCTCGACCTCAAAGGTCTCATCGTTTACATCAATAATATTGATCGGCATCATCGTTCTTACTCTATTCTATCAGTTGCTCAGGAAATATTTGGTGAAAGTTGTTTGTCTTGATCTTTTTTAACCTCCAATATCCACCAGATTACCCCAAACTACGCTACTCTTCATCACCATTGGTCACGCCAGGCTGGATTACTTCCTGGAGTTCACCGCGGAAGTTAACCAGAATCCTGAAGCCGACCATGGTCATATACATACGCATGTCGTTGGGGAAACCAGTTTCCTGCAATTGGGCAAACTGCTTATCGCGGTTTTCAAGTTGACTGCGGATGACAGCAATTGAGAAGATATCCTCCTGACCGAGCATTTTTGCAGTGTGCTCGCTCAAGATTTCTTCGTTACCTTCAATACCTGCAGACAGATGCTCCCAAACCTGGCGGTCAACAAATTCAGCTGAAATGTGTCGTTCAAAACCCTCGTCATCCGCAACATAGTTGGGTTCATCGCCAACATACACGACCGGCAGCTGCCGTTCGTGTTCATCGTAAACCAAGCCTTCAAAAATCGCCTTTTTCACAAAATCCTCTTTTCGTGTTTCAGCTTTAGTATAGAAGGAGATTGTTAGATTATCGTTTAACTTTT
>JAAYZW010000219.1 GCA_012514645.1 Chloroflexota bacterium | reverse complement strand
TGTGAAGGTATTGTGCCCGAGGTTTTTAGCCTGCTGAACGAACCCTACGCCGAAGTCTTGCTTGACCCGGTGCCCGAAGAATTCCATGAAGCAGTCAGAGAAGCTGCTGAAGAGTGCCCAGAAATGGCGATTGCCATCATCGAGTAAATCCAACAGACGCAACAACGCCGCCCAACATGAGGGTGGCGTTTTGCATTTAATCAGATCAATCTGGAATGCCGTCAAGATCGGGCGAGACGATGCCAAGCGCGGTTGCTTTGGCGAGCAGTTCGTGGACTGTCCTGGCGTTCATTTTAAGACGCATGACCGTGGTGCGGTTGCGTACGGTTCTGACTGAAATGCGCATGGTATATGCGACTTCATCAGAGTTTAGCCCCGAACAGTAACCTTGCAGAATTTGGTAATCCCTGGGAGAGAGCTCGAGCTGCGGATAATCTTCCAGCGGGATGGGCGGGTAAACAATGACCATTTTCCCGATTCGTTTTGCCTCCCAGGGGTGGGCTGGTTCGGGGTCAAACCCTAAAAAAGTCTGCCAGTCGCCCTTGTTAATCGTGCGCACGATCGCTTCAGGTCTTTCTGAAAAGGTGAGGATCTGAAAAGTGTCAGTGTCACTAAAAATAAATACCTGGGTCATAAACATCGCTCAAAAACGAACATATGTTCTATTATCCAAATAAAACCCTGGTTTGTCAAGTATGGCGTAAGCCAGGGCGACGAATGACCACGGTGCGTTCCGTTTTTGCTTGATCAGGAACCGATGTGCAGGTTCACTGTGGTCTTGCTGTTGAGAGAAAAAAGCCCTCCGCAGAGACGGTGCTGTCAGGAGGTTTGGGGGTTGGGAGTGCCCAGTTTGCGCAGACTGAAGAAGGAGATAACCGCCAATACGCCAACGACTGCGCCGGCATACCAGGGGGCGTGATTCCCGATTTTGTCTGAGAGAAAGCCTGCTCCCATTGGACCAATCGCTAAGGCGATATACCAATTCAGTCCAAAGAAACCGAGGTAGCGCCCTCGCTGGTCAGGCGGTGCCAGGTTGGCAACATAGTCAGTGGCGGTTGGGGCAGTGATCAATTCTCCAAAGGTCATCACCACCATCGCCATGAGGAAGCCCCAAAAGTTTCCGCTGAGCGCAACCATGAGCATTGCGATCGGATAAAAAGCAGCGCCAACCGGCATAACTCTGGTGGGTGAATGCTTTTGTGTAATCTGTGTGATCGCCACCTGCAGAAAAATGACCATCAGGGCGTTGCTTGTTGGAATCCATGAATATTGCGACTCGCTGATGCCATAATTTTGCTTGACGTACACCGCCAATACCACCCACATCAGCGTTGCGCAAATTTCCATTAGTGTGAAGGATCCGAGCATGCGGGTGAAGGCTTTGTTCTTCAAAGCCTGCCCAACCACCCTCAATTGATCGCGCAAGTTGCCATGGCTCTTGCCCTCGGCGTGTACCAACGTTTCTTTGAGGAAAAAAATCGTGATCAAGGCAAAAATTGTCAACGCGACCACTGCTGAGAGGAAGCCAATGGCATAAGAGCGAGAAAGCACAATTCCACCCAAAATTGGTCCCAGGGCGACGCCAACGTTGCGCCCCATGCGAATCAGACCATAGGCTTGCGTCCGGTCTTCTGGCGGGATCATGTCGGCGACGATTGCGTCGGTGCCGACCCGGTAGAGTGGGCTGAAGGCGCCTGAGAGAAACATAAGCAGAGCGAATTGCCAGTAGTCCTGGGCAAAAATATAGCCGAGGTAAACGAGCGCCATGCCAAACAAGCCGATCACCATGATGCCCTTGCGACCAAAACGATCGACCAGCGAGCCGGCGATAACCGACGAGATAAAGCCGGAGATAGAGTTGAAGGTCATCAGGCTGGTCACAGCTGCCAGGGGTAGCAGCAACTTATCGGAAGCGTAGATCGTCAGGAAGGGCCAGACCATGGTGGTTCCGGTGCTGGAGACGATCAGCCCGAAAAGTATCAGCCAAAACTGGAAGGGATACCGGCGAACGATGGCGGTTAATCGGCACATTTACTATTCTTCCGGTTCGATTGGGGTGAGCATGTGGAATTTATCGAGCATTTCGCGGAAGGTGGGTAAAAAAGCTTCCCAGTCTTCCTCGACGGCTGTGCCGAGGAAAACGAGCACATAAAACGGCATGGCAACGATTACCACCCGCCCGAGCATGTAGCTCTCCTCGTGCGGTTTGGCGAAATCGAGCAGCATCGAGGGATATTTATCCACGCGAATGCTGCCCTCGTTAACCACTTCGTATGCCTCGTCAACATAGGCAGAAAGAAACGGCTCGATCTCCTGTTTTGCCAGTTCTAAGTGGGTAACGGTGTCGGTGGTGCCGGTGGGGGAAGCGAAGACCCTGACGATCAGTTCTTCCTCCGTGCCGGAATAATCGGGTGGAGTGACCGTCAGCATCTGGTCATCGACAACGCTTTCCCAGCCTTCGGGGATGGCTAATTCAAAACGCCCTTGCGGGTCGTTGTAGGATTCGAGCGGCAGGCTTCTGCCCTCGAGCCCGGCACAGCCGCCGAGCAGGAGCAGTGCGGCTGCCAGGAGGGTAGCTTTGGTGATTATTGGCTTGGACATATCCTGAAATTGTACTTCAGAAAAAAAACCGGGTGGGGTAACATGATTTGGAAAATTAATTCTCAATAACAATGTAAACCATGGTTTTTTGCACTTATAAAATCCAAAAAATGTTTTTTTATGTACACACAAGCGTAGGGGAAGGTCCCAATCACGAATCCACAGTCACCACACAATTAGCCAGACCCGCCGCTGCCAAGCCCGTAAGGATCAGTTATACGTGTAGAGGACGGCTGCCATGTCGTCACGGGAGCAGCTGTAGGGCGAGATTGGAGGTGCTGGATATTTCCATTGACAAGAGTGTATCGCGCCTCCAATCCGCCGATACATGTGCGTTTATTGATTTCGGCGGATTGAGGAGGGACAATATCACCGGTATACCAACGCCACAACCTTCTCAATCTCGCCCTACAGAACCAGCAAGCGGTGTTGGGGGCTGCTGCCATGACGTTCCACGAGTAGCCATAGGGCGAGATTGGAGGTGCTGGATATTTCCATTGACAAGAGTTTATCGCGCCTCCAATCCGCCGATACATGTGCGTTTATTGATTTCGGCGGATTGAGGAGGGACAATATCACCGGTACACCAACGCCGCAACCTCCTCAATCTCGCCCTACAGAACCAGCAAGCGGTGTTGGGGACGGTTGACACGCAGTCGCGTCTGATCAACGACTATAATCAGTGGATGCGTGAATTGATTGATGAAATTATTTATAGTAATCGGAAGACCATTGCCATCGAGGTTAAACCGGGAGGCAGGGTGATCGTTCGGGCTCCGAAGGGTACCAGGAGAGCTAATATTGAACAATTCGTTCACAAAAAGTCCGGTTGGATCCTGCAGGCTAAGGCACGGCTTGCAGCTGTTCCTGCGGAGAACCCAAATCAGCAGTTCCATAATGGCGCTGATGTCCTGTATCTCGGTAAGGTTTGGCGTTTGATTCATACCCCCAAGGTCACAAGGGGATTGGTGTTTGACCCCAGGCAGGGATTCTTATTGCAGGAAGGTCGCCTGGAAGCTGCGCCCGGGTTTCTGAAAGGGTTCTATCGTGAGGAGACGCGCAGACTGGTGAAGGTATACATCGAGAAGCATGCCGACAGATGGGGGCTTATACCGACGTCAGTGCGCATTACCAGCGCGATGACACGATGGGGTTCCTGCAGCGGCAAGAATGGGCTCAATTTCTCATACCGATTGGCGATGCTGCCGCTGGAGGCGATTGAATATGTGGTCGTGCACGAATTGGCGCACATCCGCCATCACAATCATTCAGCTGCGTTTTGGAATTATCTTGGGCAGATGCTGCCAGATTACCAGCAAAGAAGGCAGTGGCTGAAACAGAACGGGCGGAAATTACCGCAGGTTTAATCGCCGAAAGAAATCGGGTTAGTCGGTCTGTATAGCAGGAGCGCTGCCTGACATACACAAGAGGAGTGCAGACCGCTGAACGGGCAGGTCTATTTCCTGCAGGAAATTACTCCATGCGCTGGAATTTCAATTCTTTACCATCGGCATCAAATTTCTTGCGTTTAGCGGTGATTTCTTCAATTTCGATGCGATAGACCATGGTGATTGGCAGAGCGCCAGCCAGGGCAGCATCGAAATATGCCATTTTGTCGGGGACAAACTTTTGACAGATCATTCGCAGTGCATCACGTTTGCCATCGTCGCTTTCCACCACGTCTACCTTGCCCACAACAATCGCTGAAGCAAACTCGGTTGTGAATACGTTTGAACCGAGCACTTCCAACCCTTTGCATTCAGCCAGCATCTGATCAAGCTGGCTGTTCCCGAATAACTCCGGCACCCTCACATCACTCACAAAAACAACCCTGACCTTCGTATCTGGAGTTAGCAAATCTGTTTTCAAG
>JAAYZW010000218.1 GCA_012514645.1 Chloroflexota bacterium | reverse complement strand
TAACCGAGAGGATTCGGCTTGTCAAATCAGTTTGCAGGGTAAAAATTCAAAGAGACACGCACTGCGCATTCTGTTAACTGAGTTTGTGAGCGCTCAGCCGGCTCCTCAGCACCGCAAGCGGTTCATTCCCGTCGGCTTTGCTCGCGGTTCTCCTATGTTCAGCCCATGTTAAACAAGCAGTCTGGAAGAAACTGCTCAAACCGAGAAACCGCGGCGAGCCTTCCCACCAAGTGTTGCCTATTCAAAATCGTTCAAATACGAAATAACGGCAGTCTTGATGTCATTGAAAATCTTGCGAAAAACCTGCAACTTCTGTTCTTCGGTTCCTAAAGCCTCGGCAGGGTCGTCGAAACCGAAATGCGCGATCGCTCCCTTCTGAAGCCACAGCGGGCATGTCTCGCGGGCACTGTCGCAGAGCGTTACCACCAGGTCAAATTCCTGACCCTCAAATTCATCTACAGACTTTGAATATCCCTGGTGGGGTATTCCGTCCTCATGGAGAACCACGGTTGCCATTTCGTGTACGAAGCCGGTTGGTTCGCTGCCAGCGCTAAAGGCAGACCATTCCAGCGGAAGGTAGTGATTAACCACCGCCTCTGCGAACTGGCTGCGCGCTGAGTTGCCGGTACAGAGGAACAACACACGTCTGGGGTAGTCGGTTTCACCATCATTCGCAATATCAGATAGCAGCGTCAAGGGAGCTCCCAGCAAGACTTCATTTTCAAATTCGCCTGCTTCCATTGCTTGCAGCAGGGTTTTCGCTTGCTCCACGTCACCTGCCCGCACACGGATGCCAACCTGACCCAAATCTCCAATCGTCAGTCCATAAATCTGCCCCAAGGGGTTGCTGTCGAGCACAGCTGGGATGCCCTGAGCTTCCAGGAAACCTCTGACCGATTCCGCGTCCAGTATTCCCTGGGCGAGATAGACGGTTACAAACTCAGTTTTTTGTTTGTGTTTCATTTACTGACTTCTTAGTTCTTTGCTTGTTCAATGAGCTTTTTGCTAACAAATAGATAAAAAGCGCAAAGATTAATGTTGTTACGATTGGAGTTACTAAGAGAAGCCATGTTACCAAATTTTGATTTCCACCATTTGACAAAGCCTCAATAGCCCAACTAGAGGTCGAACTCCATGAGGAAAACACAACTTGTAAAACAACACTTAGAATTGTAGTAGCAACAAGGACAACGCCGCCAGTAATTACCACTTGAGAAGTTGAATTCATGACCTCAATTTGTTTATGCAAATCTACTATTTCTTGTGAATGTTGCGTGACTATGGAATCTAAGTTGGGTTGATGTCTGCCGTACCAGTCATCAATAATATATCGAGGTATCTCTGTAAATTTCTTTTCATATCTAACTAACGAATTGGTTGAAATTTGGATTTCCTGTGCGACTTGATGGAATACCAAGTTGGCAATTGAATCACCTGCAATTATAGTTATCGGGGAGTTAGAATTATTTAATAAGGCTAAAATTAAATTTCCTTCAAACAATGGATCAACGTGACCAGCGAGAAGATCTAGTCCCTTCGTTGAATAACTGAATCGTAGTATTACTTGTCCCATAAGGTTGTAAGGAAGTCTGATTTCTTCTTTTGTTGAAACAAAAGTTATTTGATGGGGGAGAATATCAATCTGATAACTTTCGTATTTTTTATGATATTTACCATCCAATAGAACTTCTTTATCGGCAACCCTCAAACTATATGATGATAAGTCAAAGTTCTCCAAATCGTAGCTCTGATTTATAAAGATTTTGTCCTTCATTCGTAATAGAGTGTCTCTACCAATAACAGACATGTTTCTCCTTTTTTTTATTCCGAATTTTGAAAAAGTCCTTTATAACAATAATCACTTGTGCTGTCAATTTTATAAATAACGATAGTTGCGATTGGGTCGCCTTTTTTGAATTTGACAGTTCTATCCAATGATTGATTGCTTAATTCAAGTACTAAACGGCCTTTCCAGCCACATTCTATCCGACCCAAATGTCCACCTGAATTCAGTTGACGAGCATATCTTGATCTGAGAAAGATTTCCGCAAACATATCGCTTGGAAAAGAAAAAGTCTCTTCGGTCAAAAAAAGAATACATTGCGATGGACCAAGTTCTACTAAAGAAAAATCAAGTTTTTCTCCATTAAGAAGGTCCTTATCATTTTCTATTTCTACTGGGAAGTCTAGAATTGCACCAATTGAGATATCGTAACTGGTAGGCTGTACACTTTCTTTTTGAAAAGGACTAATTATTAAATATTTTGTTTCAACGGCTTGATTAATATCTTCACCTAATAAGATTTTGAATTGGGAGCCAAAATTTGCGTTCGGCATTTCAACTGTCCTTCCACAACTGTTTATTTTTGAGTTTCTGTATCAGTGTGTACCTTACCATGATCATTCTGCCATTGCCCTCTATAGAGAGTGGACTCGCCATTTATCTCAAAAAAGATTATCTGTGCGATTCTTGCACCCAATTGGATCCGAAAAGGTGAATGGCTCAAGTTGATGATTCCGAATGTCAAAGTCGAACCCCCCTCATTTAATCCATACCCAGGTGAAACAACTGAAGAAAATAACTGCACCCCAGACCGCAAGAGAGTAGTCCTTGGAAAAATCAATCCTACTAATCCAGAAGGAAGAGCAAACCTCTCCATAGTCTCAATGAGAAAATAATCAAGATGATTAAGGTCTACAAATATTTGGTCAGCATCGGAAATCTCACGCTGGTATTTGTAGGAATTGATCACATTTGGAGTTCGTCTACGTTTGTTCCCATCATTCTCGAGGAAACCGCCATCATTGTCGAGTAACTTATAGAAGTTCCCAACTCTAATATCTATGCCAGCACCTTCAGGATTAAGAATCTCTCTAGATGCGAGATTACTAATTAACGGGTGGTCTTGATTACTAATCAATACTTTGATTCTGTCCAATCCCAAGATCATCTTTTTATCTCCTTGACCGGCCATTTAGTTGAGATATCCCTCATTTCTTCAAAGGCTCCAGCCCAACACCCCAATAGTACTGTTTGCTGGTATGCCGTCAGATTAAACGCCGATGAATTAATTTCCGCTAAATACATTTCAAAATCTTGAATAGAGAAAAAAATCGCATCATCTGTCAATGGATAGATAAGTTTCGCCAGATTCCGGATTTTTGTGAACACTTGTACCAGACTTTGATCTGATTGTAATTGTGGATCACGATACAAGTTTCTAATGTTTGTTTCTATTGAGCGTTCAATAAACGTGAGACAAAATCTCTCAAGATTTAAGATTGGTGAAAGCCGATAGAACTCTTCTCTGAGAGGTAGAAGCTGTTCGATAATTAACTTTTCTTCTAATAGTAAGGATTTAATTTGATTTAGTGAATCCATGACAGGAGAATATTCTTTATTTTCAGTTTTCCCCATCAATTCTGATGCTTTCTCGATAAGACAATTTTTTATATCATGCTTTAGTCCGCCGAAGGAGACAATATCCGGGTTATAAGTCAATTGATTTTGGGGATCGCTTATTGCAGCATTGGTTTTTTGCATACCATGGTTTTGAAAAATGTTAAGTATGGTTTCTTTAGAGAAAAAGACCATTGCTTCCCTAATTGCTGATGCAGGATCATCCGTTGCATGAATCGTATTGAAGATTCTTGTCATACTATAAGGAGCGTATCTTATTGAATTATCATTTGAAATTATGGGTGTAGTATTGCCAACCAAACTTCTGATTCGTGAACTTAGATGATTAAAACCACATTTTTCTCCTTGCACTATTGCGACAAGGCAAGGAGCTAATGAATAAACCTTTTGCATTACCCACCAGGAGTTAGCATATTTATTCTTAATAAAACAATAGAGGTTGTTTAGATGTTCCTCTGAAAGCATTATCAGCTTATATTCCATTATTTCTATATTATTCAAATGGAGTTGAGTAATAATTTCTGGAATTGAGTTGCTCAGGTATGCATTTGGCTTAAGCATCACGAAACTAAAGTTTTCAATTTTGTTATCCCAACCCACCGGGAAGTTGTTGTACAAATATTCGCATAATCTAGTATATTCGGGTTGTTCCGTTTGGTCTGTTCTATTTAGAAAGTAATGTTTATTCTCCATTTTCACCTTTTCGTAAAATTATCAATTGATTATACCAGTTTCAATCTAGGGTTCTGGAATCTGGCAAATCGACTAAGATTTGCTTTTAATAAATACTTATATGTGCCGCATTGCGTTGATTGCTTCAGGACCCCCCAGAACAGGCGCGGAAGTGATGAAATCGATCAGGTCGTAATAGAAAGGTTTGCCCACATGAACAGCATAGTGCTCTTTAGCTAACTCAGGACTGACTTGCATAAATTTGCAGGCGATCAGACGCAGACCGCGATCCTCAAACTGGGTAATGATCTGACCAATCAGACCTCGCTGCACACCATCGGGCTTAACCAATACTAACGATCTTTCCACTTATCCCCCAGTATGTTCTGACAATTCTTCGTAAATATCCCACAGCGGCTGCAATTCTTCCCGCAAGACCAGGTGTGAGCGTAACAGCCGCTTTGACACCGCGACATGCTCCGGGTTGTGTGACTCCAGACGGATGAAATTGGCAGCAGCGACGTATTCACCATCATCCAAAAACTCCATAACCTTCTGTTCGAATGGGTTTGAATCGGAGCTTTCCAGTTCACCCTGAACTTTCTGCCTTTCTACGGTTTCCAGGACGAGCGTTTCGGGGTCGGTTGTTTCGGTCTCAATGACACTCAACAGCTCCCGATTATTTTGCTCTTTGATTACAGGGTCTGGCTGGGACGCAAACTCAATTAACCAATCCGGAATAGCTTCAGGTTGCTCCTCAACCGGAGTTTCAAACGGCTCTGGCACCATGTCGTCTGCAATAACTGGCTCGATTGGCAAAGGCTGTGTGTCTTCGCTTGGGTTCTGATCATCTATCATATTAGTCGCCCAGGTAATCACGCAGTTTTCGGCGCACCGATGGATGACGCAGGCGCGTCAATGCCTGGGCTTCGATCTGGCGCACGCGCTCACGAGTTACGCCCATTTTGCGCCCAACCTCTTCCAAAGTGTAAGCCTGACCATCCAGGAGCCCGTAGCGCAGTTGCAGAATGCGAACCTCGCGGGGGGGCAGGGCGTCCAGCACTTCGACAAGGTGCTGCTTAAGCAGATTGTAAGTAGCCGTATCGTCGGGCGGCGGTGCCTCATCGTCTTCAATGAAGTCGCCCAAGACCGAGTCTTCTTCGTCATCCGTTGGCGTTTCAAGCGAAAGCGGTCGCCGGGCAACCTGGATCATGTTTTCAACTTTCTTTGGCGGTACCTCCAGTGCTTCGGCGAGTTCTTCGACGGAAGGATCACGCCCGAGCTTTTGGGTAAGTTGATGCTGCACGCGCAGGAGTTTATTAATCTGATCGCCCATATGGACCGGCACGCGAATGGTGCGACCCTGGTCGGCAATGGCGCGCGTAACCGCCTGGCGAATCCACCAGGTAGCGTAAGTGCTGAATTTATGACCGCGCTGGTATTCGAACTTTTTGGTTGCCCTGATAAGACCAATGTTACCTTCCTGGATCAAATCCAGGAAAGGGACGCCGCGTCCCATATATTTCTTGGCGACGCTAATCACCAGGCGCGAATTGGCGGTGATAAGGTGATCCCGCGCTTCGGCACCGTCTTTGATCAATTCATGCAGTTCCTGCCGGCGGGCGGCAGCGATATTACCCCTGGCAAGTTCAGCGCGAGCCTCTCGCCCAGCTTCGATTCGTTTTGCCAAAACCACTTCCTCTTCGATATTATTGAGAAGTGGCACTCGGCTGACCTCTTTGAGATAGAGACCAATGGTGTCATCGGTGTCAATATTTGCCAGGTCGTCTGGGGCTGGTGCGGTTTCGTCTTCCACGATCGGATCGCTCAGCTCGTCATCTTCTGGCTCTTCAGCTACCAATGCTTCTTCGGAGACGGATATGTTGTTATTTTCAAGTGCGGCATAGGCTTCTTCGAGTTGCTCGGGGTATTCCTCGGCTTCCGGAAAGAATCGCAGGATGTCATCATCACTGACATACCCTTTTTTCTTTCCAAATTCGACCAACCGATTGATTGCTGAAGTGTGGCTGTCCTCATCGGGAACAGCATTAGTACTTATTCTTGCCATATAGTAACCTTTTCGTTTTACTCTTTGTATTTTCAATAGAGTACAATATTTCGCTGCGTTTTTCAAGTGGAATAAAAATTGTTAACAGCATTTATCGTTGCGCGTAGCCACATATGCACCAAGTCAACGCTTACATTGATTTCTTGCTTTGCAGACAGAAAGCAGGCGTCTATTGGATGAAACACCGACGTGGTTATGTGATGAAGTGAAAGGGCATTTTGTGAGCGCGGAACTTCGTGTACGGCACATTTTGCTCTCCGGAACGCTGTTCTATTTATTGATATCAAAGGAGAATAATCGCTGCCGATAATTTTGTTCAAGCCTCAAACTCACTAATCCATGTTTTTGTCTATAATTACCGCAACGATTATTGAGGAAGATATATTTTGTTGTTAAAGAAAACTGCCAACATCTGGGCGCCGATATTGATCATTCTTGTTATGGTTGGTCTCACCGTGCTTAATTACAACCTGGACCAGCAAATCCAGCTTCATGACCAGTTTGCTGCTCGTTGGAATGCAGCACGCAGTTGGATGAGTGAAGGCTGGTCACCTTACAGCGAAGAAACCCGCCAGGCGACTCTCGAAGTGCTGAACGACAACAACAGTCTGCCTAATCAGCGCGACCAGGGTTACTTCCTCGACCCTGCATGGTATATCTACCTGCTCATTCCGATCAGCTTTATCCGCTATCCAATCGCGAAAGCGATCTGGATGATGCTAACCCAGGCAAGCATCATCGTATCTGTGTTGGTCTCAATCCGTTTGTCGGGTATCAAACTGAAAGGTATCGAAATTTTCCTGACCTGCCTGGTGATTGCCTTGATCTATCCCTTCGTGAGGGCAAGCCTGGAAGCCAGTTTGGCGCCCTTCGCCATTATGATGACTTTGCTTGCGATCCGTGCCGCACTGGAAGGCAAGGGCAACCAATCTGGTCTGCTTTTCTTGTTGGCAATCTGGTTTAATCCGCTCGCTTTTTTTACACTGATTTTCCTTGCCATTTACCTGGGTTCCAGGCGTGACAACGAGATGATTCGAATTTTTATGATCGGTTTTGCCTTTTTGTTGGTCACCAGCCTGATTCTTTTTCCCAACTGGATACCGGAATGGTTTGCCAGTCTGGTCAGACTCGAACCTGGTATCGATTGGCTCAATACGCCTCTAATGGGCATCGCCAGGGCGTTTCCCGGTGCTTACCGGCAGATTGCGATCGGTTTGCACCTCTTTGCTTTCATCATGCTTTTGGTTGAATGGTATGGGCTGGGCAGCAGGAATGAACGCGGGGTGCAATGGAAGCTCATGCTGACCCTGATTGTCAGCTATTTTTTCAATTTGTTTTCAGATGGCGCTTACCTTCTTCTTGCGCTGCCAGCATTTTTTGCAATATTCAAGTATTTAACAGAAAAATGGACTGTTTCTGGTAAAATTTTGTATTGGATCAGTATTCTCATTATTGCTTACCTATCATGGCGGTTAGTGCCTGATCCTTTGGGTGGATTTCCGCAGGCACACGCTGTCACGATCTCGCTGATTCCTTTCGTCGTTTTTGTTGGTTTACAATATTTTCGCTGGTGGGCATTAGCCAGTCCCAGAGCGCTTGTTGAATCAAACAACTAAGTCCTTAGGAGAATTATTATGGCAAAAAAAAGAATTGGAATTTTAACAGGGGGTGGTGATGTACCAGGGCTGAGCATCGCCATTAAATCTGTGGTCACAAACAGCCAGGATTCAGATTACGAAATCGTCGGTATCCGCCGCGGCTGGCTGGGTTTGCTCGGATACGATCTCGATGATCCGACTACTCATCAAAACTATATTCGCAACCTTGACCCCCTCACAGTGCGCAGGGTGGACCGCTCGGGCGGCACCTTTTTGCATACATCCCGTACCAACCCCGCAAAAGTGCGTATGGAAGATACCCCCGAATTTTTGAAAAATTCAAGTTATGGCACCGTGATTGATCCCGAAACCAGTACCAAGGACTATACCGACTATATCCTCAAAGTGATTGACCATCTGAATCTCGACTCATTGATCACAATTGGCGGCGATGACACCCTCAGTTTTTCAAACAGGCTTCATCATGAAGGGGTCAAACTGGTCGCTATTCCAAAAACGATGGATAATGACGTTCTCGGAACGGATTATTGTATTGGCTTCTCAACTGCGATCACGAGGGGTGTTGACCACATCACCTTTTTCCGCTCAAGCGTTGGTTCACACGAGCGTATCGGCGTAGTTGAGCTTTTTGGTCGCAACTCTGGTGAAACCGCGTTGATCACTGGCTACCTCGCCCATGTCGAACGAACAATCATTTGTGAAGTGCCTTTTGATATTGAGAAGTTGGTCGCTTTGCTTGCTGAAGATAAGAAGAACAGTCCGGCACATTATGCCATCGTGGTGATCTCTGAGGGCGCGATTCCGATCGGTGGTCATGTTATGCAGACCGGCACGCCAGACGCTTATGGTCATCGCAAACTGGGCGGTATTGGTGAAATGTTATCTGAACAGATAAAGGAAATTTCTGGCAATAACACGATGTATCAAAGACTTGGCTACCTGGTTCGCAGCGGTCCCGCTGACAGTCTTGACCGGATGGTCTCGATGAATTTTGGACTGCTTGCCTATCAGCTGACTTGTAAAGGTCAGTTTGGCAAATTGGTTGGCATTAATGATGGAACATACACTGCTGTACCCCTTGAGATTGTGGTCAGCGGAAAGCGCCATGTTGACGTTGATCAGTATTACGACGTGGAGCAATATCGACCCAGGGTCAAATCGGTGCTCGGTCAGCCAATGTTCTTGCACTAAGAGAGGATAGCCTGGGTGCTCGAATGCCTGGGCATTTTATTATGGGTGTGCAATCGCAAGGTGTTTTGCAGGATAGGTATGTTCTGATTCCGCGTGTCTTAGTCTTCCCCGTGGATGAACAAGGGCGCGTCTTGCTGCTGAAGGGCGCAGCTGACAAGAAAATCTGGGCAAATGTTTGGAATGGTCCCGGTGGGCATTTGGAAGCCGGCGAAAGCCCACCCCAGGCAGCCCGACGTGAGCTGAAGGAAGAGACCGGTTTGACAGCCAATAGGCTGATCCACTGCGCCCAGGTTGTGGTTGATACCGGCAGCTGTCCGGGTATCATCTTTTTCGTCTTCAAGGCGAAACAAATCAGCGGTGAGTTGCGCAGTTCAGCAGAAGGTGAGTTGGCATGGTTTACACAAAACCAGGCTCTAAAATTGGATTTGGTGGAAGATCTGTATACGCTGCTGCCACTGGTCATGCGCCATAGTCCCAACACGAAACCGTTTTGGGGGCATTACAGCTATGACAGAAGCGACCAGTTAATCATGCGGTTTTCCAGATGAATTAATTGTGTCACCTGGCGTATAAGCAGCAACGTGCAGCGCGAAAACGGACCTGCAATTTGATAGCAAAGGTTATTGAGGTTTCTCAAAGAAAACCAGCAAGGTATCGCCATATTTTCTGGTGTCAAAGACTTCCAGGTTTTTCAGCGCCAACTCCTCCCACTCGATTGGGTTGATTTGAACAATGATCTGCCCATCTTCGCTGAGCAGGTCGGGTCTGCCGTCAATCAGGCGAAGTGCTTTTTGCCACATCTGCTTATATTGCGGTGGGGCGATGTAGATCAGGTCAAAATTAGTTTTTGGTGGGTCAGCCAGGTAACCAAACGCATCAGTACGGATAACCTCTGACTGTACATTTAACTTCGTTTTCTCCAGGTTTTGCTGCATCGTGCGCACAGCCTGAGAACCCTTATCCAAAAAGGTGACAAAGCGTGCACCCCGGCTGAGGGCTTCAATGCCGACCGCGCCGGTGCCGCCGAACAGGTCCAGGATTAGATTATCTTCGATTTCGTTGCCCAGGATATTAAACAGCGCTTCCTTGACAATATCAGTGATCGGACGTGTGGTCTCTCCGGGCACGGTTTTTAGGCGCGTGCCCTTGGCTTTTCCTGAAATTACGCGTAGGGTGCTCATGCTAAGATCGCTTTTGCTCCAGCTTCGTGCACATGTAGTCGATGGCTTTGCTCAGCCCTTGGCGAAGGCTTACTTCAGGTTCCCAACCCAAAATGGTTTTGGCGCGGGTGATATCGGGCTGACGGCGTTCGGGGTCGTCTCCCAGCCGTTCGGAGGTGTTGATTTGCAGCCCGGCGGTATTGCCTGTCAATTCGTTGATTAACAGTGCAAAGTCAATGATTGAGACTTCCTGCGGATTACCGATATTTACGGGCATGTGTTCGCCAGAATCCATCAACAGGCGAATACCATCGATCAGGTCATCAACATAACAGAAGCTGCGTGTTTGCTCGCCTGTGCCATAAATTGTCAGTGGTTCTTTGCGCAGTGCCTGCTGAATAAAATTAGGGACACTGCGACCATCGTCCAACCTCATTCTCGGACCAAAGGTGTTAAATATCCGCACAATGCGCGTATCCACGCCATGAAAATTATGGTAAGCCATTGTGAGCGCTTCGGCAAAACGTTTGGCTTCGTCGTAAACCGAGCGCACGCCCACCGGGTCACAGTTGCCCCAATATGACTCCGGCTGTGGATGGACAAGTGGGTCGCCGTAGACTTCACTGGTAGAAGCCAGCAGGAATTTTGCGTTATGGAATTTTGCCAAACCAAGCGTGTTGTGGGTTCCAAGAGCACCTGCCTTCATCGTTTGAATTGGCAGATTTGGGTAGCCGAGAGGGGAGGTCTTGCTTGGGCTGGCAGGGGAGGCAAGGTGCAGAACGTAATCCAATGGTTCGTTCACTTTGATGAAGGTGGATACGTCTTGCTCCATTAAGCTGAAGTTTGCTTCCTTGGTCAGGTGAGCCAGGTTGGCACGGTTGCCGGTTATAAAGTTATCGAGCCCGATCACCGTGTGTCCTTCCTTGATCAAGCGGTCGGTCAGGTGAGAACCCAGAAAACCTGCAGCTCCTGAAATTAATACACGCATAATCCTCCAATGACTGCCAAAAACCGGGGGTCTTTCGAGTATAATCAAGCGACCCCTGAGGTGGAAGAATTATAGCATGCCAGATATTATGAAAGATGACCATATAAAACTCGAAGCGACCAGGCGCATTGAAACGCTTTTGTTTGCCGCGCCAGGGCTCACCGGCGTGGATGAGCTCGCCCAGGCTACCGGTTTGAAGAAAAAAGAGGTCGAGGCAGCCCTGTCAGAGCTCAGAGCACACTATTCTGAGTGCCATGGCATTCGCCTACAGGAAGTCAAGGGTCAATACCAATTGGTGACAGCACCAGAATATGCGCTTGATATTGAAGCGTTTTTGGGACTGGAAGTGACTTCGCGGCTCACACAGGCAGCCTTGGAAGCTCTGGCGATCGTCGCATACAAGCAGCCGACCACGCGCCCGGAGATCGACAGCATTCGCGGCGTAAATAGCGATGGCGTCTTGAAGAGCCTGCTTTCCAAAGGGCTTATCGAAGAATTGGGACGCTCTGAAGCACCTGGAAGACCGATCCTCTATGGGGTCACTCCAGATTTTTTGCAGCATTTTGGGCTGGAGGGGCTGAACCAGCTCCCGGAAATTGATTTTGAAGCATTATTCAGCTCGTCTACGGTAGCCGAGGCTGAGGAAAGAAAGTTGTTAAAAGACTGATGGCAGAAGAACGGGTACAAAAAATCCTGGCAGCCGCTGGCTATGGTTCACGGCGTGCCAGTGAGAAATTGATTGCAGACGGACGGGTTAAGGTCAATGGCAAGATAATCCAGCTTGGCGACCAGGCGGATCCTGCCAAAGACTCCATTACCGTGGATGGAAGACTGATCCGAAAATCAATCGAGAAGCTTTATATCGCCCTTAACAAACCCAAGGGGTATCTTTCGGATATTGACCTGAACCATCCGCGTCCGACTGTAAATGATTTGATTGGGATTTCCGAGCCATTGTTCGCGGTTGGCAGGTTGGACCTTGAAAGCGAAGGTCTGATCTTGATGACCAATGACGGCAAGATGGCGAACCGTCTGACCCACCCGCGTTACGAGCACGAAAAGGAGTACGAGGTTTTCGTGATTACCCAACCCGACGAGGAACAGCTGGCAATCTGGCGCAGGGGTGTCGTGATGGAAGACGGAACGCGAACATTACCGGCGAAGGTTGAGGTGATGAACAACGCCAACAACGGCACCTGGCTGCGCATTATCCTCAAGGAAGGAAAAAAACGCCAAATTCGCAAGGTTGGTTCGCGAATTGGGCTTCCAGTCGGAAAGATCAAACGAGTGCGGATTGGACCCTTGAAATTGGGCAAGCTGCGCTCTGGTGAATGGCGCTACCTAAGTGGTTTTGAAGTCAACCGTTTACTTGAATACACCAAGCCGAAGCAAGATAAACCCACAAAGAAGTCTGCCAAATAACAAATTACCAAAAAAACGCCTGCTTGCAGGCGTTTTTCTAATCATATTGACAATCGTTACTTCATCTTCCCAGCTGTCAGCGCCGCGGTGATTTTTTCAGCTTCTTCAGCTGAGATTGGGGTGGCGCAATTTTCACGGTCTTGTTTGCGAATAAACCGCTTCAAATCGACAATGCTAACCACTGGGTAGGGTGCTTCTTTTAGTTCACCGGTCTTGGTGTTTTTCAGCAATGTCACCACGACTGGTTGAATCTCCGGCTGCTGTTCAAGGGGAATGCCTTGCGAAGCGAATTGTTTTTCAAGTTCCAGTGATGCTGCCTCGACCTCTTTTTCCGGGTCAATCAGGGCTTCCTGCCCCATGAAGCGCTTGAAGGCACTCACGCCGGTATGTTTCCATTTGCCATCCGCATAACTGATGGTGCCGCTGCTGGTGACCAAAACCGGTAACCACAGCCGGCAGGGTCCCATCAACAGCATGGGGAGCGGAGATGAATAGACAAAATAGGTGTATTCGCTGCGCAGTTTTGAGAGGGC
>JAAYZW010000217.1 GCA_012514645.1 Chloroflexota bacterium | reverse complement strand
TGGCAGCAGCATGCAGCATTTCAGGACCATAGTCGCTGGTGCCGCCGGTGGGGATGGTCTGGGCGCTAATTAGTCCCGGAAACCGCAATGCGCGAAAATCCACAGAAATCGTGGGGTCATAGTCTGACGCCAGCTGCCGGTAAAACTTACTGTAGTAGCGCCCCAGGTTTTCGCAGTAAAGCTTGTTGCAGCCGTACATCGTGGTGGGCGCGGTGTATTGATCTTCGCGCACTTTGCCGGCAAGCATTTTCTCTTCAACGGAAGGCAAGCCATAGGCAGCAATGGAACTCGGGTAGATGAACTTGACCGGTTCGCCCTGCCATTTTGATTGTTCCACTGCCAGCCGCAGCAGGTTTAGTGTGCCTTCCACGTTAATTTTGTGGGCGGTTTCGGGGTTGTATTCAGCTTTTGTTGAGAGAATTGAAGCGAGGTGATAGATCGTTCTGATTTTATATTCGACCACCAGCCGACCGAGAAGCAATTGGTCCAAAATATCCCCGACCATGTGGTGGGAAACCTTTGGGCGCAGATCTTTGTCGAGCGGGTTCAGGTCGATCGCAACGATTTTGTTACCGTGTTCGAAAAGATAGTCAATTAAGCCATGACCAATTTCTCCATTCGCGCCTGTAATCAAAACAACATCTTCTCGCATTTATCTCTCCTCAATCAATTTCTTTTTTAATAGGGAAGTAAACGTACTCCCTGCGAATATCTTTAACTGTCGCTGTTGAGACTTTTAAAACCACCACGGTCATGTCGTCACGTGGTCTTCCATTATCGTGACCGATTGCTTGCTTCAACAAATAATCGGCAACATCCTGAACTGAGGGTTCGTCGTTGTGGTCTTCGTAAATCGAGGCGAGAGCGGTGCGCAGATTAATCTTGTCGTTGCTAAAGGCACCAGCATTCTCGACACCTTCTGATACAAGCACATAGGTCCGACCGATACCCAGGTCAAACTGGAAAACGACCGGATCGTAGGGATCGGAGCCACCAAGAGGCAGAAATCGACTCTCTCCCTCAAAATAAGTGAGAACCGGTGTTGGGTTGTTTTTGGTGATCACGATGGTTTTGGACAACAGGTCACAAGAAATCACTGAAATCTTAACATCGGCGTTTTGCTGGTGCTCATCATGGATGCGTCGTAACACCATGCGGGATGAAGCACCATCCTGAACTCCCTCGGCGATCATATTCAAAACTGCATGCACGGCTTTCATGGTCACGTCTTGCGAACGACTGCCAGCTAATTTGCCTTCGCCCATGACGATTGATATGCCGCCATTAGGTCGTTCTATGATCTCAACTTTGTTTCCTTGCTCGGTAGACGAGTAGCGGTCAATTTTTGATATTGCGGCTTGTATCTCCATGCCGCTATTCTAAACCATTAATATCGCTTAGCCAAAGCGAAACTGTGATTGATGCAGTAGAATAAACCTACTCAATCTATGGAATGGCTATGAAAATTCGAAATTTATTAAACATCTGCTTAATAGGTCTTAGTTGCATCATGCTGACAAGCTGTACCACCTTCCCCCTAAACTCTGTCACAAATCAGTCTGGCTCCTGTCAGGATGCGCAATTGTCGATCAGCCAGATTCAGGGAGCCGGGCACCGTTCACCTTATGATGGAAAAGAAGTGCGCTGTGTAACAGGGATCGTTACCGCCGTTGATGGTGGTGGGTTCTTCATGCAAGCCACCGAAGAAGATGGTGATCCAGCGACATCTGAAGGCATTTATGTTGACCTGCTAACTTTTCTTTCAGTTAAAGTTGGAGATGAGGTCATCGTCGAGACAGGGAATATCAGGGAATATAACCCGGCAGGTTTGGGTGAAAATTCTTTGACAATCACCAGCCTGCGCACCAGCGAAGTTAAGGTACTGAGTAAAGAGAACCCCCTGCCAGCTCCGGTTTTGCTCGGTGATGGCGGACGGTCGATTCCGAACCAAATTATCGAGAACGACGTAAATGGCAATGTCGGTCAAGGCGAGCCTTTGTTTGATCCTGATGAAGATGGGATGGATTTGTTTGAGAGCCTTGAGGGTATGCGCGTGCAAATAAATAATGCCGTCGCAGTCAGCTCTATCAACTCTTACAACGAAGTTGTGGTGGTGGCTGATGGGGGCAAGGACGCTACCGGATTGAGCCCTTTCGGAGTGCTATTGCTGAGTGAAGATGATCCTAACCCCGAAAGGCTGATGCTGGACGACAAATTTATTCGCATGCCTGAAATTATGGTGGGGGATTTGTTTACCCAGCCGATCATCGGGGTCGTGGATTACGATTTTGGTAATTATCGCATTCAACCCACTGAGAAACTGGTATTCGAACCTAAAGGTCAGGTTGAAAACATCAGGAATGTGAGTTTCTTGGGGGAATTAAAGCCCTCTCAGCTCTCAGTTGTCAGTATGAATGTGCTAAACCTCAGCCATGTCGAATCGCCTGATCGTGTGGATGGATTTG
>JAAYZW010000216.1 GCA_012514645.1 Chloroflexota bacterium | reverse complement strand
TTTTACTCGAGGAAAACCAGGACGAGCAGCTTGAGCAGGCGTTCGAGGTCCAGGCGATGGGGTTGGCTGGGCGTCTGCGCCATACCCGTTCGGAAAAGTTGTTGCTGGGGATCAGCGGTGGCGCCGACTCGTCTATGGCACTCATGGTTTGTTGCCACGCGCTCGACCTTGCAGGTCTTCCTCGGGAAGACCTGATTCTCGTATCCATGCCTGGACCAGGGAGTTCGGATAAGTCCCGGAAAAATTCTGACGACTTATCAAATCTGGCGGGGATAAGACCTTTGGTTATCCCAATCAAAGAAGTCGTACAGGCTCACCTCCTCAGCATTGGGCACGATGGAGAAACCGCTGACATTGCTTTTGAAAACGCTTACGCGCGCGAGCGTACCCAGATTTTGATGAACCTTGCCAACCTGCACAGCGGACTGGTGGTGGGCACCGGCGATTTGTCTGAGATAGCGTTGGGCTGGTCGACCTACAACGGCGATCAAATGAGCATGTATAACGTCAATGCTGGCTTACCCAAGACCGTCTTGCTGCGGCTGCTGGTCTGGGCAGGTGAAATGCACTTTGGCAAAGCAGGCAAAAGCGTCGCACAAAATATTGCCAATGCGCCAATCTCTGCCGAATTGAAGCCACTGGATCCAGCCGGTAATATCTCGCAGGCTACAGAGGATGTGCTCGGTCCATATCTGCTCCACGATTTTTTCCTCTGGCACGCAATTCACGAAAATCAGAACCCAGCCACTGTCTTCAACCTCGCCAGCGAGGTTTTCGCAGGGGAGTACGAACCGGGATTTATCCTGCAAACATTACAGACTTTCTACCAGCGTTTCTTCCGGAACCAATTCAAGCGCACTGCCGCGCCTGATGGTCCACGCCTGTTTAGGCTGAGTCTCTCTGCGAGAGATGGCTGGCGCATGCCTGCCGATGCCAGCGCGGCTTTGTGGCTGGAACAACTCGATCAAATAGAAAATAGACTTCAAACTGAGAGTAACCAATGAACAAAGAAGAAATCAAGCTAATTTTCGGCACTTCTGCCGACCCGATTCACCAGGGGCATGTTGAATTGGTTGTCGATGCCACGAAAGCGCTTATAGAGCGCGGCTGGAAGGTGGCTGAGGTTGTGCTGCTGCCGGTTTTCCGCCACCACAACATCAGTGACGGCGTAAAACGTTCGCTGACTCTGACTTTTGAGCACCGCTTCGCCATGTGCCAGATTGCCGCCGATGAGATTCGCATTTTGCTCGAGGGTTTCGTCCCTGAAGTTAGCGTGAGTGACCTGGAGCGTGAGTTGGTTTGGAAGATCAACCGACCAAACTTTACTGCAGAAACCATGGAGGTTTTGCGTAATCGGACCACACCGGATATTGAGCTTGCTTTTCTTATTGGAGCAGACAGCTTTGTCGGGGAGCAACCTGCTTTTGCGCAATGGTTTTGCTGGGAAAATCTGATAGAAGATGTCATGCTGGTGGTCAGCCCTCGAAAAGGTTTTGACCCAAACGAGCAATTTCTGCAGCATATCACCGAATTGGGCGGCAAGGTGGTCTACCTGCAAGAGATCGATGTGCTCGACATCTCTTCCAGCGAGATTCGCGTCAGGCTCGAAGAAGGCGCTGACCCAGTAGCTCTGGCAGCAGAAGGGCTGCTTAGCCCCGGACTTGCTGCTTACCTGGCTGAAAATGACATAATCAACACCTGGAAGCAAATTGATTCTAAGTCACCAGTCCAGGTAGTCACAGAGAAGATCACCGCGGAAGACAATCTTGAAACCCGCATAGGAAAACACCTTTATCAGCAAAAATTCACCATCGGACTGGCAGAAAGCTGCACTGGTGGTCTGATTGGTCACCGCATCACCAACGTGCCAGGCTCTTCCGATTACTTTATGGGCAGCATTGTTTCCTACGCCTACCAGTCAAAAGTGAACCTGCTCGGCGTCAGCTGGGATACCCTCCAGAAACATGGTGCCGTCAGCCGCGCGACCGTGATCGAGATGGCAAAGGGTGCACGCAAGGCGTTTAATTGCGATCTGGGGCTCTCGGTCTGCTGCATTGCCGGACCAGGCGGTGCCACCACCGACAAACCGGTCGGCACAAGCTGGATCGCGCTTTCCACGCCCGAGGATGACCGGGCATACCATTTTTTGCTGCAGGGCGACCGTGAGTCGGTCAAAACACAACTGGCGCAAAAAGCATTAGAAATATTGGGGGAATACCTGG
>JAAYZW010000215.1 GCA_012514645.1 Chloroflexota bacterium | reverse complement strand
CTCCAGGTGGCTTTGGATAGTGATTTTAGCCACATCGTGATCGAACGGGCTGGTATCACCGCAACTAACTTCGTCCTTTCTGCCAACCTGGCATCCGACACGCAATATTATTGGCGTGTCGCAGCCGAAAATGTCTGTGGTGGTGTTTACAGTACCGACGAGTTCACTTTCCGCACCAGACCCGGACCAGGCGACTGCGCCCAGGGTACGATCAAAGATACCATCTTCTTCGACGACTTTGAAGACGGGCTCGATAACTGGCAAAACCCGTTGGACGGATTGTTCAAGTTCGACCTTACTACTGTCAGAGCATATTCGCCGAGCCATTCCGTATTGGCAGCTGTACCCGAGGGTCAATCAGACCAAAGGCTTGTCTCTCCCCAATTTGCTGTTCCACAGACTACAGAACCGGTTTCACTCATTTTCTGGCATCGCTGGACATTTGACCATCCTACTGCCTGTAACGACGGAGCAATTCTGGAAGTCAGTCTTGATGGTGGGGTAACCTGGAGCCAGGTTGGCAAACCTTATATGTTAACTAACCCCTATAACGGAATTGTTACAACTGGCGCTTATAACCCCCTGGTAGGCAAACAGGCATGGTGTCAGAATGAGCCCGAATGGGTAAGAACCGTAGTCGATATGAATCCATTCAAAGGAAAGACAGCTCAGTTCCGCTTCCGCCTCGGAACCGGTGTTCAGGGCGCGGCTGAAGGCTGGTATATTGATGACGTTGTCTTCCAGACCTGTGTTGCTGGCGGCAGTGTAGAATACATGCTGTTCATCCCTGCCGTAGAAAAACATTAATCCACTGTAGATTTAGAGAGCACCTCACCAATCGGGGAGGTGCTCTTTTGTTAAATGGCTGTGTTTCGTTTTCAGATGACTTCGCCCTTGACACAGAAAATTTAGTTGTTTGTCGGTTGCAGGGAACCTGGCTTTTCCCGCCATCCAACATTCAGGGGCATATCAACGGGGCGTTGTATAATCATGGACGATAGGATGGTGTGATGTGACGAAACTGATGACACGAGTCTTAATCTCTCTGGCGATTGTTATGATGATATTATCTGCCTGTGGACCGCAGTCGCAGCCTTTTCAGCCAACGACAACAGACGCGCAGACCTCTTTATCTACTCAAACACCCGAGCCATCAGCAATTCCACCAACTGCGACTCCTACTGAAGAACCAATTCGTATCTGGTTTGACCCTACGATCCTCGAAGAACTCTTGCAAGGCGACTTGAGCGCTATGGTCGCTCAGTATGGCGCTGGGATGGCAGAGTCACACCTGTGGCTTTCATTCGACCCGGGATCTGAACTCAGCCAGTGGGTTTTCGCACTTGTTGCCCCCTTCGCCACGGTCCAGGATTCGATCACTGGGCAAGAATGGCTCAATTTCTGGCAAACCGGGGCAATCCCAGCAGTGCCAGAACTGGTCGTCGACCTGAGCGTCTTCACGGCTCTCAGCAGGAGATTCGGTATGACTTCGGCGGATGTTAAAACGATGGCGCCCGAAGAGCTGCTAACCTATTGCCAGGCAAACAATGCCTGGGCGGTGATTCCATTTGAGAGAATTACACCGGAGTGGAAAGTCATTTCGATCGACGGTCAATCCCCATTGCACAAAGCCTTTGACCTGAATTCGTACCCGCTGCAGGCAAGTATCAATTTATCAACCAGTGACGCTTTCCAGGTAGAACCTGAAGCCTTTGAGCGCGTTCTGGCGGAATTCCAGGGCATCATGCCCACCACCAACCGCGACCCGGAAAAACTGACCACGGTAATTCTGACCGGAGTGACCGCAATGACGCGCGCCACCGCCAAAGAAATGGAAATCTACGGTGTCCTGTCGCCGGCAAAATCCATCGGTGAGGTCATGCGCGAAGCCGACCTAACCCATGTGAGCAATGAGGTGCCCTTCGCTGCCGATTGTCCCCAGCCGGAATGGGTCCAGCAAACCCTCGAATTCTGTTCCGATGACAGTTATATTGAACTGCTCAGAGAAATCGGCACCGATGTCGTTGAGCTTACCGGCGATCACTTCAGAGATTGGGGTCCGGAAGCGATGCTGTACACGCTCGGGATGTATGATGTGGAAGGTTGGGGTTATTACGGAGGTGGGAAGAGTATTTTTGAAGCCAAAGCACCGCTCAAAATCGAGCATAACGGCAACAAGATCGCTTTCATTGGCTGCAACGCCAAGGCACCCGGCTATGCTACTGCAGGTGAAACCAACCCGGGAGCTTTTCACTGCGATATGGACTATATGGTCGACGCAGTTGAGGGCTTGGTGGCTGAAGACTACCTGGTGATTGCCACTTTCCAGCACGACGAGGTTTACCAATGGCAACCTGAGCCGAATATGATTAAGGATTTTCGCCAGTTGGCAGAGGCAGGTGCGGTAATTGTGAGTGGAAGCCAGGCACACCAGCCGCATGTCTATGAGTTTTGGGGTGGGAGCTTCATCCACTACGGGCTTGGAAACCTCTTTTTTGATCAATTGGGCTGGTATGACGACTCAGACAAAGCCTTCATCGACCGGCACGTTATTTATGACGGTAGATACCTGGGGGTGGAGCTATTGAGCACACAGTTCTTTAATTGGTCCACACCCACCTGGATGACCCCCGATGCCCGTGCAGTGTTGCTAACACGTCTTTTTGAATACAGCCATCAATATAGCCTGGAGGAGTAAATAAAAGCCCGCCTGGGCTTGTTTTTTTTATCTGCCTTCCTTTCTCAAAGCTGCTACAATCAACTTAAAAGATCCGGCAAGGTGGATGCGAATGCATCGTGATTGTTCCATTTTTGTTTCGTGTGGACAGACAGACGGTTGCATCTGTAGCTTATCGTTTTTTGTATATTGTTCTTTTTTCGTTTTTAAAAAATCATTCAGCCAGGGTTTTCCCGACAAGAGAAGTATTTTTCTTTCGCTAATTCTTTCCAAGATAAGTCGCTAACAAAATATGATTGATTGTATGTCAATTTTTCTGTGAACTCGCCACGGACACTTTCCACTAATAACAGCTTGTGTGTTCTCCATGTTTAAACAAGTCCTGCCATAATTCCAATCTTCACTGAACTCCATCAAAATTGCTGAAACTAAACGCAGACAAGAACCTTCATTAGGGAAGACGCGGACAACTCTGCTACAACGGTTGTTCTCGTGGCTGAGCCGTTTAGGGGTGTTGGATGTGCGCAACCTTTTTTGATGTATGCGTGTAAAGGCAAATATGTTAAATCCTTCTTGCAGGTTGCCCTTCTTCCAGTTCGCCAGTTTTTGAGCAACCCGGACGCATTTTTGACCGAATCATTGAGCTGGTTCTCAGCGCTGTCTCTGTCTTGAGAATCAAAAATTGTGCGGATATCGTCAGCCATTCTGTTCGCAGACTAACTTTATGCCCATAAGACTGGGCTTTCTGCTCCATACTGAACCTGCAGCAGTGGCTGCTCAGCTGACATTCATCAAACACTCAAAATTAGTAAATATGTAAAACCTAATGGGTTTTGTCCTGTAGGTTCCATACTTTACGTACATGTTGGTGAGTCTCTATTACCAGCCGTGCCATGGAGTTATTACGGCGGTCCATTGGCTATCGGTTCTACGCCTTTTGGAACATGGAGTGTGTTCTATACTGGGGCTCATTCACATATGGATAAATTTGGCGGATCGGTCGTAGCCCCTCGTTATGGTGTTAGTGTCACGACTGGTGCTCCAATCTATAAATTCACTTGGGATGATGGTATTATCTACCCAGAAATATCGGAAACGGAAATATTAGATAGTTAAAAATGAAAAAGGGTCTTTTAGTATGTATTCTGATAGCTTTAATGGCTCTATCATCTTGTTCGATGAATCAATCTCTGGACAGTGATTTGCCTGAAAACACACCCATTTCGGAAAGTACAGAAACAAGTCTACTGACTTTTGATTCTCCGGCGGTTTCATTTGAGGCGTTCGAAATTGACTATGCTCCCGATGTGTGGCGGGAAATTGCAATGCCAGAACAATACCCATATCTTGAATCTCTCGAATTTCCCGGGTGTATTTTTCACACATTATATGGCAGCGGAAACGGACCTTACGGTGAAGAATATTACTTCTCAATTGATGGGCAGGAATTTGCTTATTACTTAAATGCTCCACAGGAATCCTCTCAAGAGCAAACCCAAGAATCATCCCAAGAAATCTTGATTTACCTTAGAGATCCAGAGCAGAGTGGGGACATTCGTTGGGGTTTCCAGGTTTATTCAAACTTTGAGGATTTTGAACAATGTTTTGACCTTGTGAAAGGGCTTCTCAGCACTCTCAGATACGATTGAGTATCTATTATTGATGCCCGAATGAGGATAATAATTGAAAAGATAAATTGGATAAACCATTCAAAACTATCAAGGCAAGTTTTCTTAAATCCTGCATTTTTTCCATTAGTGTGGAGTTGTGAAAAGAGATTGGACTTGAAAAAGAAACCACTCTTAATAATTACACCTTTACTCTTTTTATTGATAGTTAGAACAACTAAAAAAGAGCTCGTTCCGTGAGGACCGAACTCTTGTAAAGTCTGGTGCTCCTACCGGGACTCGAACCCGGGTTTTAGCCTTGAAAGGGCCGCGTCCTAACCACTAGACCATAGGAGCATCAAGACGGCAATTCTACACGAGGTTTTTGTTCAAGTCAAGGCAAAACTGG
>JAAYZW010000214.1 GCA_012514645.1 Chloroflexota bacterium | reverse complement strand
CGGCTGCGACACGCCAATAATATTGCGTGTCGGATGCCAGGTTGGCAGAAAGGACGAAGTTAGTTGCGGTGATACCAGCCCGTTCGATCACG
Source organism: Chloroflexota bacterium (assembly GCA_012514645.1). Taxonomy (GTDB): domain Bacteria; phylum Chloroflexota; class Anaerolineae; order Anaerolineales; family Anaerolineaceae; genus Mesolinea. The sequence continues at coordinate 3,686 of JAAYZW010000214.1, read as the reverse complement.
ATGTGGCTAAAATCACTATCCAAAGCCACCTGGAGTCGGTAGGATTCTGCATCCGCAACGCTTGACCAACTGAATGTCGGGCGTTGTGCGACATCGCGAGCCCCGTCAGCAGGGGCGGTTAATCGTGGACCAGCAGATGTGATTGGTTTATAGATGGACATTTCAATATCGGCAGAATGAACAAGGCTGCCCGAGGTGCCCGTAATTGTCAGGGTTTGCACGCCGGTGTCAACGGTTCCATCGCCTGTAATCGTTGCAGGTGTTGATCCGGGAGGGAGCACCGGATTGGTTCCAAAGCTGGTCGTGTATCCCTCCAAGGGAGAGGCGCTAAGCGTAACCGGACCAGTAAAATCATTGATTGTTGTCAGGTTAACCGTGGCAGTGTTATCACCAATGTTACAGGTCTTCAATTCGGTTGGGGTAACGCTGAGGCGGAAATCCGGGAATTTCGGTTTCATCAAGATTTCGAAAGTGGGGTCACCAAAGATATGATAAGTTTCGCGGTAGTAGTCATCACGCGATGTTCCATAATCTTCAACAGCCTGGAGACCATATTGGATCATCTGGGCGATGCTTGGGACTGAATCGAGCGTGAGATCTTCATAAAGATGGTCGAAAATCGCCTTCTCAATCACCTCGTCCTCGTACCAATAGGTGCTGTCGCTCGAACCCACAAAAGTCAAAGCGCCGTTAACCGGCTCGATCGCCCAGGTATCACCAAAAGATTCTGAAGCATTAAAATCGGCTGTAATACATGCGTGGGAAGCCACGTAGGGAATCGCCACACCAGTCATATTATGAATATCGGTCTGGGTTACACGCGGGGCATCCCACAAAGTCGTTCCACCGTGACCAGAATAAACCAGCATTACACGGTCATCATTCATCGTTGCAACCGCGTGGGCACCAGTACCGCCATAGGTGATGGCATAAACTTTATCGCCGCCCGGCTGAGGATTATTCGGGAAAATGCCAGTATAGCCCAGGTCTAATGTGTAATTTTCAATTACATAGTTATGGGTTCTCTCAGCAAAATGGTAATAACCGCTGTCATTCGATGCCAGGAAAGAAATTTTCTTGACCCAGTCTTCATCACCGGCGAGAGCGTGATAAGCAACAAATTTGTCAACCATCGCACTCAGGTGAGCGGTTGTTTTTACCGGGAAGCGTCCATAAAAGATATCAGGATAGAATTCGGCATCATTATCCATGGTGAAATATTGCAGATCGGTTCGGTATGAACTTGAGGGGCGCATGGTGTAGTTGGTCAGACTGCCAGTAGGGTTACCGCTGGCATAGTCGCCAACCAAAATAGCATAATCGGGCGGGTTTGCGCCATTATATTGGCTTTTGATATAGTTTTTGATTGCGGAAGTGGTATTTCCACCAACAGTGGTCAGATTAGCGACCGAAACTGTAAAGCCCTGGCTTTGTTTGAGACTAACAAAATTTGCCAGTCCTCCTTCGAACATATCCGCTGTAATGATCAATATATGTTGGGATGAATTCGGGACAGAAACGGGACGTCCCTGGTTGTAATTCAACACATCACCTGCCAGCAAATCGTTAAAGGGTTTTGAATTAAGGCGGTCAGCTTCGGCAATTGTTAGTGCCATATCACTGCCTTCGAGGTTGAGGCGGAAAGCAACTTCAGACATAGTCTCAAGCTCGCCCAAAACGGCGTTGTAACGCACCGGTCTTACCTCAACCACCACAATTCGGTGCCCTCGGATGATGTAGTCATCGACAATCGCCATGGGCTCAGCCGGATAAAGGCTGTTGCCATACAATTCGTCATTCGCGGCGCAGGGTTCAACCGGTTCACCGCATTTTGGCTGCGGGGACTGCACCGGTGCGATTTTCGCATCTAATCCCAGGCGAGAGAGGCTCACTGTTTGTGTCTCAGCTATTAAAATTTCCAGCGTGACTTCCGCCTCCAATGGAACTTCAATCATCCTCCGCAACACAGGCAGAGCGGGCGCGCCAACCACAGCGGTGTGCGAATAACCATCTCCGCCAAGAGACAAGTAGGTCTGACCCGCGATCGTTGTCTCCGAGAGTTGAGCGCCAGGCATGCTTGCATAGAGTTCAATTGCCTTTTCAGAAGCAGAGAGTAACTCCACCTCGGGAATTTCGCCTTCAGTTTCCGGACCAAAGACCAGCCATTGATTGATCCCTCCCTGGGCAGCTGCTGGTGTAGCGAGCATGCCGATGAGCAGAAATCCGATTAACATACTGATGATCATGTTGCTTGGGTGAAAAATTTTACTTCGCGTTTGCATTAAGCCTCCAGAGATTGATTGCGTGTCCGGTTGACACCTTGCGGATTTTATCAGATAGATCACAATTTAAGTGAAAATTGGGCAAAAACAGAAACTATCCGCTGGTTGCATATGCGCTTAATCTTTTGCGAAACTGGGCATCAAACCTGCCTCGTTATGATAAACTTGTGCAATGCTCGCTCACGTATTCTCCTGCGCTGTAATCGGGTTGGAAGGCGTCCTGATCGATATTGAGGTCGATTACGGGCAGGGGTTACCCCGCATTGCAATTGTTGGTCTGCCCGATGAGGCAGTAAAAGAGAGCCGCGAGCGCGTTTTCTCAGCGATCAAAAACGCTTACCTGGTCTATCCCCGTAAACCACTGACTGTCAACCTTGCCCCGGCTTCGGTGCGAAAGGAAGGTCCTTTCTTCGATTTGCCCATTGCTGTGGGTGTGCTCATCACCGCTGAGCAAATTCAACAGGAAGCGATTGATAACTCACTGTTTATCGGCGAACTCTCGTTGGATGGTTCTGTCAGGCACGTACGCGGTGTACTCGCGGCAGCCGCCCTGGCACGCAGCGAGGGCATTCGCAAAGTCTATGTACCCGCTGTCGATGCCCCGGAAGCTTCTTTAATCCCTGAGATCGAGGTCTACCCGGTCGAAACGCTCAATCAATTATGGCAGCACTTGAATGATGAAAACCAGATTGCCCCGTTCCAGCCTGGCGATGTCACCGCTCCTGATTTTGATATGCCCTACACAGATTTCAGTGAGATCAAGGGGCAAGAGCACATTAAAAGAGCGCTCGAAGTTGCTGCTGCGGGCGGACACAATGTGCTTATGACTGGCTCACCCGGAGCCGGCAAAACCTTGCTTGCGCGGGCAATGACCTCGATTCTGCCCTCAATGAGTCTGGACGAATCGCTGGAGGTCACCCGAATTTATTCAATTAGCGATCAACTGCCTGCAGAAACACCGCTGATCCGCCAGCGTCCTTTCCGCGCTCCACACCACACCATCAGCCATGCTGGTTTGGTCGGCGGAGGGCGGGTTCCGGGTCCCGGAGAAATTTCGTTGGCTCACCGGGGGGTGCTCTTTTTGGACGAATTACCCGAATTTGGCAAACGCATTCTTGAAGTCTTAAGGCAGCCACTGGAAGATAAGGTCGTCACCATCAGCAGAGCCCAGGGTGCGTTCACTTTCCCGGCGAATTTTATGTTGGTCGGGGCGATGAATCCCTGCCCCTGCGGATATTTTGGCGATACCATGCGCCAATGCACCTGTCCGCCAGCTGCCATCAGCAGCTATCAGAAGCGTATTTCAGGTCCTTTGCTGGACCGGATCGACATCCACTTGCAGGTTCCGCGCGTTGATTACCAAAAGTTGAGCGAGAACCGCGGTGGCGAGAGCTCAAAGGCAAT
>JAAYZW010000018.1 GCA_012514645.1 Chloroflexota bacterium | reverse complement strand
GATCTGGTTGTGCCCATAGCGCTGAATGATCTCAGCGGCACGCGCTGCCGCATCCTGCGCTCTCTCCGAAAACTTATCAAAACGCATCATAATATTTGTTTCCTTTATTTACTTTTCTATGCAACATCAATAAATGGTGCAACTAATGTTCCAAAGTTTATTCTACGGTGTGGGTGTAAGAAATTGGTTAATTAATGGTCGTCAGCCCAAGCAGAGTTGGGTCAGGTTTTTTTATCGTTGAGGCATTTGGAAAAAAGGTTTTCGGGTTTATAGGGTCGAGGCATTTACGAGACACAAGGTTTTGGGTTTTGTAGGGTCGAGGCCATTTACAAGAACAAGGCTTTGGGGTTCGTAGGGTCGAGGCCAGCCTCGACCTCAAGGCATTTGGCGAGATGAAGATTGGGAACAGGCAGTCACCAAGTCCCTACAAGACCACATAACCGGAACAGGCAGGTCCAGCTCCCTGCAAAGCATTAATCTTGTTTCCGCAGGCAACTTTTTATGGAAAAGGCAGTCCACAAGCCGCCTGTCATCCTGAGCGACAGCGAAGGATCTTGCCGCTTTTGTCTTGAGGTTCCTCCGCAATTAATGCGAAAGCAACAAAAAGCTTAACCCAAAGCTACATCCAGCAGCATCATTACCGCAAAACCGAGCATCACCCCAATCGTCGGAATATCAGAATGCCCTTGCGCCGCAGATCGTTTCGACTCAGGGATCAACTCCTCAGCCACCACATAGATCATCGCGCCAGCCGCGAACGAAAGCGCGTAAGGCAGCAGCCCTTGCATCATCGAGACCGCCCAAACCCCAATCAACGCCGAAATCGGTTCAACGATGCCCGAGAGCTGCCCAAGCATAAACGCCTTTTTCTTGCTGATATTCTCTTTTCGCAGCGGCAGCGACACTGCCAAGCCCTCAGGAAAATTCTGAATGCCGATTCCAAGCGCCAGCGCGATCGCTGAACCCAGGTAGCCGTTTTCGAGCCCAGCCGCGGCGACACCAAAGCCAACCCCAACAGCTAACCCTTCCGGAATATTGTGAAGGGTTATCGCAAGCACCAGCAGCACGCTGCGCTGCCAGGAACTTTTTACGCCTTCAGGCTGCTTCTCGCCCTGATGCAAATGCGGTAATACTTTGTCGACGGCATACAAGAAACCGCCGCCCAGCAAGAAACCAACCACTGCTGGAACCCATGAAGGCAATGGACCGTCTTCAGCCAGAACCACTGCCGGAGCCAGCAGAGAGAAAAAACTGGCGGCGATCATCACTCCCGAAGCAAACCCGAGCATCCCATCCAACAATTTTTGGTTAACCTTTTTGCCAATAAACACCACCGCAGACCCCAGGGCGGTCATTCCCCAGGTGAACAATGTTGCGATTAGCGCTTGTATGTAGGGACTCAAGTTTTGGAAAGATTCGATCATTATTAGCTCCTGTTAATAAGTTCCCATTGATTATACCGAGTTATTATTGAGTTTTCTCGTTGTACTACCCTGTTCACAATCCCTGCTATTGGTTTTCGAGACTACAATTACACCAGGCAAAGAAGATGAACCAGGGTGAGCTAACTATCCATTTACGCAGGTGTTTTTGGTTTCGCCAACAAGACGCTTCCCTGGTTAATTGCCAGGGTTATCGCCTTTTCAATGGCTTTTATGAAGGTCTGCCTGGTTTGGTAATTGACCGCTATGCCAATACGCTGGTAATCAAAAACCACAGCCGCCAACCTGAAAGCCTGGCAAAGCAAATAGAGCAAATTGCCCACAGCCTACATGACACCTTTCCCGAAATTGAATCACTTCTGCTAAAAACTCGCCATTCACAAGATGCAGAAGAGCGTCGAGGTCAACATTTAAAAGGTCAGCATTTACCGATGAGCTTTACCGAGAATGACGTTAATTATTCACTCGACCTGCGCTTGAACCAGGACGATAGTTTTTATCTCGATACCCGCAATCTGCGCACCTGGCTGCTACAAAAGTCGCGTGATAAACGAGTGCTGAATTTCTTCGCTTACACCGGCTCGCTTGGCATCGCCGCGCTCGCTGGGCAGGCTGCTTCGGTGCTTCAGACCGATTCAAACAACACCTTCCTCGACCAGGCAGAGCAGTCGCGTCAACTCAACAAGTTTTCCGGGCAAATGCGCTTATGGACCAGTGATTATTTCAAGGCAGTTGCCCGGCTCAAACAAGCCAAATCACTTTACGATATCGTCATTCTGGACGCGCCTTTTTTTTCACAGTCACGCTTTGGTGAAGTTGATCTGCAAAATGATACTATTTCGCTTATCAACAAAGCTCGTCCGTTGGTAGCGCACGAAGGTCGCCTGGTTGTGATAAACAATTCGTTGTTTGTTCCCGGCAGCCAGGTAATCGATGAAATTGAGCAAATGAGCCGTTCGGGCTATGTTTCGCTCGAACAGGTCATCGAAATCCCAGCTGATGTCACTGGCTACCCAGAAACCATTCGTTCAGCACCCCCAGCTGACCCCTCCCCCTTCAACCACCCAACCAAAATCGCCATTCTGCGCATCAATCGCAAAGACAAAGCTGTTTAAAGTTCTTACCGGTGTCTCGCTTACATGTGAGTTGGGTTAACAAGTCACCAGAATTGCCGCCAAAAAATATGATCGACCCCAATGATCTTCCTAAAATTCTGCCCCGGCAGAATGATCACTTTTTGTGAAAACCACACATAATTTCTGAGATTTCGATTAAACTATCCTTCAGTTTTGTGAATTAAATATTTTTACCAAATTCCATTCCTGGAGGTTAAATGAAATCAGGCAAAAAATTACTCGCTTTACTCGTTATCTCCCTCCTGGCAACCTTGATGGCGGGCACGAGCCCTACACAAAGCCAGGCAATCACCGACCAACCTAAGCTGGTTGTTTTCGAATCTGTTGGCAGTATAGAGTGATGGCATTGTGCGATCTCCGGTCCGGTGATCAACCAACTTGCTGAAGAATACGCCGACCAACCCGTCGTTTTTCTCGATTATCACTATGACATGGCATTAGATGATGGCATCCCTACCTATTTCCCACCTGAAGCTCGCTGGAACGTGATCCAGGCAAGCGAAGAAGGGCTCGGTCTGACCTGGGCTGTTGTTGACAGCGGTCGCCTGCACCATCGCGGTGCGGAAGAGACCTCAGTAGCCTACGAAACCTATACAGAAATGATCGACGACGCGCTTGCCCAACCCCCAAGGGCTGCTCTGACAGCCTCCTGGTGGCGCTGGGGCACTTCTGTCATCGTCGTGGCAACCGTCACAAACAATAGCGATATCACACTCTCATCAGAGAACAATGCCGGCGTCCACGCGATTGTTAAAGAACCCTACGCCGTGTATGATACTCATACAACCATACATCCAGGATTAAACGGCGCTATGGCTCAAATCCCCGACCTGGCACCGGGCGAGACTGGCACCTTCCTCATCGTCGTTCCTGATATCTATCCCATGGATTGGGGGGTTCTCGAACTCATCGTCCTGGTCGATTATCAAACCGCGCCTGGCTTAAAGTATGACCAGTTGCAGGCTGTTATCGCCGAACCGGCAACTCAGATTGTATATTTGCCAGTTATTAAGGGCAGACCATAACAGATCTATGTTATCTGAAAAAGGAGACTTAGTGAAAAATACCAAAAAATTATCAATATTATTAGTTCTCGCCATCCTTTTGGGATTGGTTGGCACAACAACCGCGACCCAGGCAGAAGCCACACAATCATCAACCAGGATGACTGTGCTGGAGCTACGCAGCAGCGCTGGTTGAGGATACTGCAACTACGCCGGTGCGGCGTTGGACCAGTTATCGACAGAATATACTGAAGACGAAGCAGCCTTTATCGAATGGCACTCAGGTATTCCGTCAAACCGTTTATACCTGATGTCAGAAGCGGGCGGAGACCATGGGCAATATGTTCCAGAAGCGATGGTCGACAGCGGCAGGCTTCTTGAAATCGGAGCGGGAAGTACCCCAGCAGTAACAGAAGTTTATCGCGGCATGATCGAAGACTCGCAGGATCGTGCACCCCAGGCTGATATTACAGCCTCGGTCAATCTCGACG
>JAAYZW010000213.1 GCA_012514645.1 Chloroflexota bacterium | reverse complement strand
GCGCTGAGAGTCACCTTGAAATTGTTGTTTGCAGTAGCTTCATCTGAATACAACCAAAACAAAGCCGACAGCTGCTCTTTGCTGACCCCGCGGGAACGGTTGAGCGCCAGTGCCTGCAGCATCTGCCTGGCTTTCTCGCGCTTCCATTGCTCAGCCGCAACAAGGTGTTTGCCCTTTCGCACTTCGAATCCGCCCAGCAGCCTGATAGCCAGGCTATAACCAGGATGGTAAGCAGCCATGCTAACCGGAAGCAGTTGGTCGAGCACCGCATGCTGCAAGTTTATCGTTCGTGCCCAAAGTAAAAGCGGATAAAAAGTGACCGGGTCATCCGCGCCAAGTAAGCTCGGTTTGTTGAGCAAGAATTTGTAATCATGCTGGCAGACCAGCCCCAGGCATTGTTCCAAAAACAAAATCGCAGAGTTCTTATAGCCTTGTTTCTGAGCGCTGTAGGCTTCCCAGAGCAGGGCGGCCGCCTTGGCAAGACTATCGTTGACCCGGTCTGCCAGCGAATCTGCCACCGAGAGGATCTCGTTGGCGGCATCAAATTCCCCCGCCAGGGCATAGGCAGCGCCGAGTGAAATCCTTACTAAAAGTCCAATCCAGGTGTCACCAGCATTTCCAGCGATCAGCAGCGCCTGGTCGGCAATTCGTTTGGCTTCCTGCAGGTGCCCGGCATAACCAGCCAGCCGGCACAGCCCCCAAAGCGGCTCAACGTGGATGCGGGCGATATCCACATTTTCGATGGCATACTCATAGAGCGTGCGGATTTCCTGAATGCCCTGATGGTCCAGCCCCAGGCGCAAATTGAGCTGCCTGGCATGACCGAGCCTGACCTTCGCCAGCGATTCGAGATAGCCAGCCTGAAGCTGCCTCGAGACCTGCAGTCCTTTTTCGGCGAAATATGTGGCTTTTTCGAGTTCGCCGCTGAGTGAGTGATACAACGAGAGCAAGAGAGACGCTTCGCGGTGGAAACGGATTGGTCGGGTTGGCGACAGCTCGACCCCAGCCGAATCGAGCCCCTGAAGCAATCGGATGCCTTCCTGCAGGCGACCTTCACGCAAGAGCAAGCGCGCCTCAATGAAAGACTGCGCCTCCGTGTTGGTGCCGGTAACCTGGCGGGCTTTTTGAAGGCTGAGCTCGGCTTCGGGCATGGCGCCCTGGTTGACCTGGTTTTCGGCAATTTGAGTCAGTAAATCGGATACTTCCTGGGGGTATTCAGCCGGGTTTAGCAGCGCCAACGCTCTTTCGAGCAGTTGGTTGGCGTTGACCGGTCTGAGCGTGTCAAGGTATACCTGGGCTTGACCGCGCATTGCCAGGCTGAGCCCCCAACGGTTGTTAGCGTGTTGATAAAGGCGCTGGGCACTGCGATAAAACTCGAGGGCAGGATCGAAATTGGCTGTCATGCGCTCAATTTCCCCGCGCAAGTAATTGCCATATGCATATTCAGACAACTCTTCAGCGGGCAGTTGCTCCAGCCAGTATCCGACGCTCTGCTTTAACCCAGACTGAAGCAAGCGGTCACCGACGTCATCAAAGATCTGGCGAAGGCGTGGGTAGTCTTCAGCAACGATCAGGTGAACGATGGCGCGTTCCCAATAGTGGTGCGCACTGTAATAACTGGCAACCTTGCGGTGGAGTGACCTTGCCTTGCCGGGGTTTTTGTCAAGCTGGGCGGATAAGAATTCTTTGAAAATGTGGTGATAGCGGTAGACATCTGGCTTCAGCTGCTCGATAAACAGACCCGATTTATACAATTCGTTCAACAGGTCGGCACTGCCCTGGGTGTCCATCAGAAAATCGCAGATATCGCTGTCCAAAAACTGCAGGATCGACGTGTTTTCGAGGAACTCCTGGTGCTCTGGTGTTTGCCGGTCCAGAACTTCTTCTGCCAGGTAAGTGAAAAGGTTTTCCTGGGAGGCGGCGCTCTCCTCTTCGAGCAGCGATTCCAGGCTTAGACCTGGATAGGCTTTGATCGACTGCCAAACCGCTTGCAGACCAATCGCCCAGCCCTCGGTGCGCTGATGGAGCAGTGAGAGCTCTGCCTGGTCAAGCTCGACCTGGTAGGTTGATTTGTAGAGTTGTTCTATCTCGGCAGGAGAAAAACTGAGCGCTTCCTTGTCAATTTCCAGGAGTCTGGCTTTCATGCGCCAGCGGTTGAGGGATGGCAATTCCAGCGGGATGCGGCTGAGAAGCAGCAGGTGTAAATAACTGGGCAGGTGTTCGCTAAACCAATCCATCATTTTTAGGATCTCGTCTGACTGATTGACTGCTTGAAAATCGTCCAGCACCAAAAGGGCTGGTTCTGTCAGATTGGTACAGAGAGAATTGAGCAGCGCGATCAGGCAATCCTGGAAACCTGCCTGGGGGTCTTCGAGCACTCTCAGCGCAGGCTGACCAAGTTTTTGCGCCGATTGATTGAAGGCGCTGCAGAGGTAAGTCAGGAAGAGACGCGGGTCGCGTTCGTTGCCCGAGACGGTAAACCAGAAGACAGGGATGTCAAGACTCTTGGTGAAACTCAGGGCTGAGGTGGTTTTACCATAACCGGTCTCGCCAACCACGATGGTGAGGGGATAATCGAGGCTCTGGCGGAGTAAATCCTGCACGCGCGGGCGTGTGAAAACCGCCCCCCTGCCCACCGGCGGCGTGAGTTTGCTCAGAATGATCTGATTGCGATGAGTCATTAAGGTTTATTTTACTTCACACCAAGATGGATTGACTGAGTGTGGTTTTTATTAAAAGCAGAGGGTGAGGTCCCAATCGTGCGCACTCAATTAACGCTCACAATTCCGGAATGAGACCGGGTATTTTTACCTGGATATAGAAAAATCCTTTTTTTCCTGCGACACAAGCTCGAGTTTAAAATTAAGCGCTTTTACTACCTCGAGAAATGTGCTCAGCTGGGGGTTACCGGTTTTTGAGAGTGACTTATATAAACTCGTTCTGCTAAGACCACTCTTTTCAGATACAGAGGCAATCCCCTTTGCACGAGCAACATCTCCTAATGCAGCGCTGATTACTTGGGTATCGCCATCTTCAAGGGCAGCAGAAAGGTAAGCAATCATATCCTCTTCTGTTTCCATGTAGTTTATCGGATCCCATTTTTTAAATTCTTCTTTTTTAGTCTTCATCATCAAACTTCCTTACTAATAATCTGGCTCGATTAATGTCTTTCTGTTGACCTGTTTTAACCCCTCCACAAAGGAGAATTATGATCTTCGAACCTTGTTGATTGAAGTAAACCCTGTAACCAGGACCATAATCGACCCTCATCTCGAAAAGACCAGAACCGAGACCTTTGACGTTTCCAAAATTGCCCAACCCAACTTTTCTTAGTTGAATGTTGATACGAGCGCGTGCTTCGCGATCTTTCAGCCCTTTCATCCAGGCTATAAAAGTAGGTGTTTCACGCAATTCGAACATCAGCTTTATTGTATCCTGTGGGATACAGGATGTCAAGCAAAAAAGAAAGGTCCATTCATAGTACAAATCTTGTCATTCTGCAGGTTGCAAGGATGAAAAAGGAGCGGTCACATGATCGCTCCTTGACATAAGCGTTAAGATCCCTCGCAGCAGCATTTACACTACGCGAGAGGGGCTCAGGGTGAAAAGCAAAAAGCTAAATCTGCCAGTCGCCGTCTTTCAGCAATACGACCTCGCTGCCGTCATCCTTAATGCCGGTAACAGTGACATCTTTTGAGCCGACCATAAAGTCGACATGAATCAGCGAGTTGTTCATACCCAGTTTGCGGTTGTCTTCTTCGCTGCGCTCGTTGGCACCTTCCAGGTTTTCACTATAGGCGGCGCCCAGGGCAAAGTGGCACGAGGCGTTCTCATCGAACAAGGTGTTCTTAAACAAGATGCCCGTGTTGCTGATCGGCGAGTTGTCCGCCACCAGGGCAATCTCACCCAGACGTTTTGCACCTTCGTCCATGTCGAGCAGATCGTCCAAGATCTGTTTGCCAACTTCAGCATCATAATCAACCACTTTGCCATCTTTGAAGGTAAAGTGGAATTTGTCGACAATCTGACCGCGCACCGAGAGTGGCATAGTAGCTCGCAGGGTGCCATCGACACGGTCTGCGTCTGGCATGCTGAAGACTTCTTCGGTCGGGATATTGGGAAAGAAGCGATCGCCTTTCTGGCTAAAACCAGAGCCACCTTCCCAGACATGGTTCTTCACCAGACCAACCATCAGATCGGTCCCGGGACCTTGGTAGCGGATGCTCTCGAAACGTGCCTCGTTCAGATACTTGCGGTGCTGCTTCAGTTTGAGATCGTGCTCCTCCCAGGCAGCCACAGGGTCTGGCTGGTCAACCCGCGTTGCCATATAGATGTTTTCCCACAGCATTTGCATGGCTTCATCTTCAGGTAATTCCGGGAAAACCGCTGCCGCCCAGGCTGGGCTTGCCACCGCAGTAATGCACCATTTGACTTCATTTTGCATGGTGTAATGCTGGATGCGTTTGGAAGCTTTGCCAGCCACCCTTTGCCATTGCGCAATCCGGGCGGGGTCGGCTGGTTTGAGCAGGTCGGGGTTGGGTGCAAACAAGTTTAGCACATTGTAATTGTCTTTGAAAAGATTTTCGAGGAAATCCACCTGGTATTCCGGGTAGCTTTCAAAAGCGGCATCGCCTGCGTGCAGGTAGCGATCGAGCGTGATTGTGTCATCCGAAAATTCCAGGCGAACATCGCTGACACCTTTTTGGTAGGCTTTTTTGGATACCAAACGTGCCAACGGCAGCGAATGTTCACTCATGCGAATGTTTAGTTTGTCGCCTTCGTGAAGACCAAGCCCAATATTAACGATAAGATCGGCATACTTTTCCAAATTGTTGTTTTCCATTGTTG